>NZ_CP033043.1:1325000-1625000 GCF_003667825.1 Metabacillus litoralis
TGAGCCTCGGCCTTGTAGCAAGAGGACTTTCTACTTTATTTGCCTTTCCTTATTTATCCGAAAAATTTAGCGCAAAGACCATATTGAATGGAATGGCGATTGGAACATTTATAGCCATTCTATGCTATATCCCAGCGAATTCCTTTACTAGCTTACTTGCTGTTACGTTTTTACTGCATATATTTTATCCAACCTTAATGCCTGCTTTAGATAGTGCGGCTGGACACCTTGTGCAAAGCAAGCAATTAAAGCATTATGGAAAAAGTCGTTCATGGGGGTCAATTGGATTCGTAGTGGCGGGTCTAATTTTAACCGTTTTAACTGGGTCATTTGGTGATTCAGTTATTTTATGGATCTTATTGCTTGGAATCATGGTGTTCATTGTGCTTGTCTTTCTGCGCGCACCAGTCATACTATCTGAAAAACCAAAAAATGACCCTACTAAAAAAGGTGGGATACGAGAATTATTTCGAATCAAGTATTTTGGGTTAGTACTAACAATCGTGATCCTACTGCAAGCAGCACACGCCTCTTATTACAACTATGGGTACATTTATTTGCAAGAAATTGGTGCACCAAAATATTTAATTGGTGTGATAATCAATATTGGGGTTATTGCAGAAATCATTTTCTTCTTAATTGCAGATAAGAAATTTCAAAGGTTTTCAGTAGGCTCATTACTAGCATTAGCAGCATTCGGTTCAACGATTCGTTGGATTCTAGTATTTGCCTTTCCTAATGTGATTGTTTTTAGTATTTCGCAAACCTTACATGCGTTTTCATTTGCAATGGGTCACTATGCTTTTATGAAATACTTAATAAATAACATCCCACAAACAAAGATTCCAAGGGCACAAGGCATATATTCTGCGCTTGCTCTGAGCTGGAGCACTGCTGTCTTTACGATTTTTGGAGGATTTTTATACGAAATCGAGCCAAAATACGCATTTATCGGGATGATTATCTGTACAATCCCTTCCATGCTATTTGCCCTTCTGTTTCGCTATTTAGCAAATAAAAAGGAAGTGGCGATCGTTCGTAATGATGCGATGGTTGATCATTAACATTTATTGCATACAAAAAAACCAAATGAGACTGCTCATTTGGTTTTTTTCATACTTCCTTCTATATGGGCAGCCCGAGAGATCACCTCTATATTGGTTTAACACGATATTGAGCACTTATTCTAAATATTTCACAAATAAAATTCGATCTTGATTTGGCCCATCATAGTCAGAGTTTACTGAAACACCTTCTATTTCTTTATCTCCCCTCTCAATTTCAAAGCCCATTTTGGTATGATACGCAATTGACCCTTTATTAACTGGGGACGTAACACAACGAACAATGTTTCTCCCATTTTGCTTTACCACTTCAAAAAAGGACTTGTATAATTGATTTCCGATCTTATGTTTTCTGTATTCTGGATGAACTCCAACAAAATGAATATATGCCTCATTTAGATGAGTTTGAGAAAGGAATCCGATAAGAAAACCAACAATATGATGATCCTGTTCTGCAATAAAACTAGTTTGTGTAAAATGGTCAAAGAATAGCTTTGGTAACATATCAGACATATTTCTGCCACCCCACCAATCATTAATTAATGGAGAAATAACATCATAATCTGAGCCTTTTACTGGGCGAATGTTCATTTTAATCACCTACATTATGTAATATCTTAATATCTTCAAATCACTTTCTTTCTACTATTTTAGCAAAATCATCAAGTGTAGTTGAATATTTAACATAAATACGTGGTAAAAGATAAAGTTCATTTTTAATGCCTTTTTTAGAAAAGTATTCAGGAGTTGTTGTGAGGCCAAAAGAGTAATATTTCTTTGTTTCTTCTATAACTTTGTTATTGGTATTTCCGTAGGGATACGCAAGTGCTATAACTGGTTCTCCGGTTATGTTAAAAATTTTATCTTTCGAATCTTTCAGTTCATGTTCAAACATCGATATTTTCGTTAAATCAGGATGTGTTGCTGTATGAGATTGGATGGAGATGATCCCCGAGTCAGACAGCATGTTTAAATCTGCTGGTGATAATCGGTTCGTACGTCCGATAAAGTCACTTATCACAAAAATAGTAGCCGCGGGTTTAAAGCGTTCATTAGCCAGCATTTTTAATATGGCAAATGCATTCAAATTATTTTTGTATCCATCATCAAAGGTGATGAAAATCGGTTTCTCTACGTTATCAAGATCTTGCCATTGTTCAAAGGTTAGTAAGGTGAATCCATTGTCTCGTAAATACCTCATTTGTTTTTCAAAATTTTCAGGAGTTACATACAACTCCTTGTCACCAAGTCCTTTAAACTCGTCAATGGAATGATAAATTAAAATCGGAACTTGTTGTTGAGCTGAAATATGTAATGGAAGTACTAATGTGACAACGTACAAAACTATGGTCGTTGTGATTGTTTTCATCCTATTCCTCGCTTTACAGTCTTTTACCTTTTATTGTTCCTAAAAAAATGAAAAAACACCTCTTCATTCCATGAGGAGGTGCATCATGCTTATGTGAGTGAAAAATACTGATACCGCATTTTCCTTTGTTGGTTTTCCTTGCTAGCTTTAAAGACAACAGCTACGATGACTAATAAAATGAATAGCACAGCAATCAGAATCATGTCTGAAACTCGATTATTTTTTTTATTTGTATAAAGAACTGGTTTCGGGAGTTCCGAAGTAGTTGGTTTGTGAACGACTAATCTACGATAAGAAATAACTCCAATGATCATGAGCAAAACAAATAAAACGATAACAAGAACCCATTGAATACCTTTTGGAACTTGAGGATGGTGATTCATCATGTTTTCTTCCCCCTTCTTATGTAAAGGGTCCTTCTCTGCAGCACGGTATGACTAATATGTTAGATTGTTTACTGTAATATATGATGGAAATGGTTATTATGTATAGACGATGCTTTAAATAAAGCAGAAAGACTCCTATATAGGAGCCTTCTGCATAAAATCCGTTCATTTTTCTAGTCTTAGAACCAAGGAGTTCCGTATCCGTAACCACCGTAACCATATCCTCCGTCAACATAACCACCTGTTGTGTAGCTAGCTCCAACAATGATTAGAAGGATAAACAAAACAACAATCAGTGCAAAGCCTGCACCATAACCGCCTACTGCTTCACTCATTTACCTTCACCTCCCAAACTTCTCAATTCTCATAGTATGTTGCACGAATAAATTCGTTTGGGCATTTTGATTATTTTTTTAAATGGATTGAATAACTGGGCTTATTCCTATTGTGAATTCCCTGAAATTTGTAATTGTGATGCCTATCTTTGTCTTTTTGAAATACTTTAGAAACGGAAAAGTGTAAGCGGTTTCTGGTGTGTAGTTTAGCATTTCAATGGTCATGCAAGCATAAATAACTTTTTAATATCATTTTCCGTGAAATCATCTTAAATTAATATTGGTTTAATCTCATTTTGAGATATATAATGATACCAAGAAGTTCAAGAAAGGGTTACAAAGCATAACCATCTCGCTACTTCTTTACATAAGGAGGATGTCAAATGAGCCAACAAGTTAGAGATTTCAAAGTGAATGATTTACTAAAAAAACACAAATTTAACGAAAAAGAAATTGCTGAAATGGATGATTCACAAATTGAATATTTTCACTGGCTCTACTTCGAAGATTCTGTTTACGACTATATGTAAGTATTACTATATAAAATAGTTAAGCTATTGTGCTTGTGGCACAATAGCTTTTTTAGTAGTTAAATTTATAAGTTTTGGTCCTTAATGGGTTGTTAGTCATCATCGGGGTTATGAAGACTGTTAGTGTGAGATTTTATTGGGTTGTTGGTCATCATCGGGGTTATGAAGACTGTTAGAGTGAGATTTTATTGGGTTGTTGGTCATCATCGGGGTTATGAAGACTGTTAGAGTGAGATTTTATTGGGTTGTTGGTCATCATCGGGGTTATGAACGACAATCCGAGCTCGATTCTCCCCCAAAATGTCGTTCATCTACCTTATGAACGACAATCTACGCTCGATTCTACTCCCAAATGTCGTTCATCCACCTTATGAACGACAATCCAAGCTTGATTCTAGCCCCAAATGTCGTTCATCCACCTTATGAACGACAATCCAAGCTTGATTCTCCCCCAAAATGTCGTTCATCCACCTTATGAACGACAATCCAAGCTCGATTCTAGCCCAAAATGTCGTTCATCTACCTTATGAACGACAATCCACGCTCGATTCTACTCCCAAATGTCGTTCATCCACCTTATGAACGACAATCCGAGCTCGATTCTCCCCCCAAATGTCGTTCATCCACCTATGAACAACAATACAAGCTTAATCCACTCCACTTTTGTCGTTATCACCATTTGATGGGTGGGACAAGGAACCTGTCCCCACGGCCCACCCACGGCCCACCCAAGCACACGGCCCACCCACGGCCAATTAGTTCATCAATTCTTCTGTAAATTGAATAAGATAGTTTGCTTGATCTGTTGTTAGTTCTTTTTCTGTTTTAGCTTTCACATGGTTGATAAATGCATTTAATTGTCCATTTCTTGCTTTTGTATTATTTTTTTCGTCTGACTTTTTAGCAGCTTCTATTTTTGTAAGATATGGTTGGAGATTAGCTTCTTCTCCGTTTTCTTTGAGAAATTGTTGTGTTAAGTTTGCTAAGCTATCATAATCTACTACGACTTTTATAGAAATGGAACTGTTTGTTTTGTTTCCGGCTAGGTCAATTGCTTCAGCAGTAAACTCATGATTTCCTACTCCTAGTTGATAGGCAGGCTGTGAGTTCTCTTTACAGGTAGAAGATTCTATACCTGATAGAGCATCAACAGCTTCACAAGTGACGGTTATTTCTTGATCGATGCCAAATTCTGTTCCATCTTCAAGGTTAAAGGTAATGATTGGTGAAGTTGTGTCAAGGTTTATTGCTACTTCTTTCATGTCTTCAACATTACCTGCTGCATCCTCACTCCAATAGTGAATGATATGCTTGCCGTCGTCTTGAATTGTTACCGATGTTCCAGTTTGTTCGGAGCCGTTATTTACTTTATAGTAGGTATTCTCTACTTCAGTCTCATTGTCAACTGCAGTAAGCTTAATTTGAACAGCTTCATTGTACCAATTGTTCTGAGCTTCTCCAATAATTTCATGGGTTGTTTCAGGTGCGTTTTCATCTTTTTTCTCAGCAGATACTAAATAGATATTAGGTGTTGGTGGTTCTTCCATTCCTTCACCAATATAAAAACTAGGGTGTGGCGGTTGGTTGTAGCCAACATTTTGCCATGCGATCGATTGTCGATATTGAGCATCATGCATGAGAGTATAGATTTTATGATCCGTTACAGCTGTTGTTGTATACAGGCGTAAGGCACTGCTGTCTTCTGTTCTCCAAATGGCTTCTTCTCTCCAGTCACCTAAAAGATCAGCCTGTAAAGAAGGAGTACCCTTTGTTGAGTTATTTGAGTAAGTACCTTCAGCAAGTAATAGATTTTCAAGTTTTTTGTCTTCATAATTCCATTTTGCAATTGTTCCGGTTCCTACACCTTTATTGGCATCCCATTTATGATCGAGCAATTCTCGTAAAAGATCTCCATCCCACCAAATACCGAAGTTTGAAGATGGAATATTTTCTGAGATTTTTTCACCAGTAGCTGAATACAATCCACCAGTTGTACTATTCCATTCACCTGAAATGGCCCAAGCTTCAGCGCCCTCATAATTAGGATCAATATCAGCAGTCATACCACGGCCTGTATCTTCACCAGTTTGTACTCCCCAGATGAATTCACCCGTTTCTGCATCACGAAGATCAAAGCCATATTTCGCATTCTTATTTTCTTGAACAGAGAAAATTTCAAGTCCCGGTCTATTAGGGTCTAAATCACTAACATGAAGCGCGTCACCATGACCTAATCCTGAGTTATAAAGGCCAGAGCCGTCATCATCAATCGTTATTTGACCATAAACAATCTCATCTTTTCCATCATGATCAACATCAGCTACACTTAAGCTATGATAGCCTTGACCAGCCCAGCTACTATAGCCTTCGTTATTTGTATCAAATGTCCATTCTTTTGTTAGCTTACTATCTCTAAAGTTATAAGCTGTTACAACGGTTCTAGTGTAATAGCCTCTTGCCATAATAAGACTAGGTTTTTCACCGTCAAGATACGCTACTCCAGCAAGGAAACGATCGACACGGTTGCCATAGGAATCACCCCAAGATGCAACATCACCGCGTTGTGGGTCATAATCTGTCGTTACAAGTTCCTTACCTGTTTCACCCTCAAATACGGTGAGATACTCTGAGCCTTGAAGGATATAACCTGATGAATTTCGATGATCCGCGTCTTTCTTACCAATGACGTTTCCTTGACCATCCACTGTTCCATCGGCCGTTTTAAAGGCAATCTCTGCTTTACCATTTCCATCAAAATCGTAAACGATAAACTGAGTATAATGAGCACCTGCGCGAATATTTTTACCAAGATCTATTCTCCACAGTCTTTTGCCATCCAACTTGTATGCATCGATATACACGTTACCAGTGTATCCAGCTTGCGAGTTGTCTTTTGCGTTTGATGGATTCCATTTTACAATGGTTTCATACTCGCCATCGCCATCAAGATCTCCAACACTTGCATCATTTGCAGAATACGTGTAAGGATCTCCTAATGGAGTAACACCATCCTTTGGCTTATCAAGTGGAATGTCTAAGAAGTTATTGCTTAACACATTTGTGCGATCTTTTGTTTTCTTTTCTTTCCCATCTAAAACTGCCCTTACCTCATAAACATCATTTACGCTTCCTTCTTTGTCAACAAAGTTTGTGCTATCTGAAATAGGTGAAGAATTCATTTTTTCATTATTACGATAGAGATTGAATGACACATCTTTAGGGTCTGTGCCTAATAATCTCCAACCTAGATAAACGCCTTCGTCCGTTTTAACAGCTACTAGACCTCGATCAATTGTTTCCATTTGTCTTTTTAAAACTGTAACTGCCGGTGTTTCAAGGCTTTCAGATTTTTCGGAGATTCCACCGGCATTAACTGCTGCAACTTTGTAGTAATACTTAATAGTGGTTAAAACCGTTTTATCTGTATATTTCGACTCACTTGTTTTCCCAACTAATTGATATGTGCCATCTTTCTTTTCAGATCGATACACATTATATGTTTTTGCTCCTTCCGTTTTATCCCAGCTAAATGTAAGATCGTTTTTATTCACATCTCCAAGCTTAAGATTAACAGGTGCATTTGGAACAGAAACAGATGGGTCAATCATTGATACAGCTAATGGCATAGAAGGAACAGTTTCAACATTGGCACGATCAATCGTCGTAATTGTGTACTCATAGTCCATTCCAACATCGATGCTAGTATCTTTGTATGAATTCGTTGCCGATGTATCAATAAGCTCTATTTCATTAGTTCCAGCAACTTTTCGGTAAATATTATACTTTGCTGCATCTTCTACAGCTTTCCATGATAGAGAAACAGACGGATTTTCAGGGTCAATTATTACTTCTTCAGCCTTCAATTCTGATGGTGCAAGTAAAATTGGCGTAAGCTCAAGACCATTGGCAATGCCTGTTGATCCTTTGAAATTTACATTCATTTGACCATCTGTTACAGAAACATCAGAAAACACCTTCGAGGTATAATTTCGACTTGGAGCATTTACAGGACCAAGATCTTTCCCTTCGATTGATACGTCTGTTCTAGCACTTCCAAGGAAATCAGCGACATGAACCTTTACAGCATACAATCCATTTGGTACATCCACTTTGAATTCCCAGCCATTGTTAAAATATCCTAGCCAATCACGCGTTACATCTCGAAGTGGTGTATCTCCATCTCCACGGTCACGTGTAATCATACCTGTGTTATCTTTAATGCCATATCCTCTTTCTTCGGTATATACAGTATTAAGATCAACATTCGTATACCCTTCAGCAACAGGACTACCAACTGGTCCGAAGTCAAACTTTAAGTTTGCTTCTTTTGTTTTAATTTCAACAACATCTGAACGCTCGGACTCTCCTTTTCCGTTTACAGCAACCACTTGCAGATGATAGGTTTTTCCTTCATCCATACCTGATAAGCTGATTCTAGGAATAGTTGAGGTACCAGCTAAAACATAATTTTCTTCAGTTGAGAGTTTACGATAAATTTTATAAATATCGGTATTCTCTACTTCATCCCATGTTAACACTGCCCCGGCATTACTGATGCTGTTTGCTGTTACACCAGTAGGTTTGTTTGGAACATTTGCTGGAAGCTCAACATCTGTTACATATGAAGCTAGCGGACTACTTAACTCTTTAATTCCAGACGATAGAAGGCGTGCAATTTGAATCGCTCCATACTCCTGGAAGTGCGTATTATCTTGTGAGCCATTTGGAAATGCTTGATAAATTCCTGGTTCTGTATGAAGGAATACAGAAAGAGTCCCAATAGGTCCAATAGAGTCATAATATTCACGGCTAAGTGTACTTAAATCAACCAACTCTACGTCTAGTTCTGCTGCCACTTCTTTCATACCTTCTACATATTCAGGAAAACTCACATTGAAAATGCCAGTATCTGGATTGAAATCACGTCGGCCAACAGGTGTAACTAAGATTGGAGTGGCACCACGTTGGCGGGCTCCATTGATATAGGTTTTTAAGTAATTTTTATAATCCGGAACTGATGCATATCGCTCAGGTCTGCTGATCGTTGCATCGTTATGTCCAAATTGAATAAGAAAATAATCATCAGGACGGATTTTCGTCAAAATATTATCTAATCTTCCTTCGAAAATAAACGACTTAGAACTTCTTCCTCCAATCGCATGATTGTCGAATAGAATGTCATCATTAAAGTAGCGTGGAATCATCTGACCCCAACCTGCTTCAGGCTTCCAATATTCATCATATGTTTGAACAGTAGAATCACCTGCAATATAGACGGTAGGCTTATCACCTGCTTCACGTTTAGCAAGCTTTTTAATAACAAGGCCATTAATTTTTGGATTACTTCCAGTTAACTCAACATTTAATTGTCCATCTACTAAAGCAATTGAAAAGCTGCGGTCTATAAATTCCCCTGCTGCAACAGGTGTATCCTGAACCTTTTGTATGATTTCAGCTTTCACACCTATATTAGTAGCTTCCTTCGAATCTCCGGCAATAACGGAAACAGTATAATCTCCATTTGGTAAATCTACATTAAAACTTGTTTCTTGTGTTGAAATGAAATCGGACTGTAAAGCATCAGAAGTGCCATTATCTCCTGAAACGACCTTGGATGGATCTTGAAAACCATATCCAATTTCCTCGCTATAAGAGGACTCCTCTGAAACCTTGCTATATCCATCTTTTACCGCACTTGATGAGGTTCCAAAATCAAATTTTTTCGTTACTACATTTTCCTCTGCCTTTGCAGCTTGAAAACTAATAGGAAAATTAGATAATACTAGCATGGCACTTAATAAGATTGCAGCCTGCTTCCTACCTCTTCTCTTACCTTTCATAATTTCACTACCTTTCGTTATTGAAAATAGTCGCCTTATGCCTTGTCGTGATGAACGTATCCCTCCCTTTATTCCATTTTGAAAACCCTTACAATTTTACATGATAGATGTTGTCAGAATTTTAAGATATATAAATTTCAGACATTCTCGTTTAAAAAACAGATATGATTTTTATGTAGTTCTTTATACCTCCCTATATTTCGCTGTATTGTAAATCCTTTTTCTTGGTAACTTTGAAAATATCATGACAAAAGGCTGATTAAAAAGTTAAACGTATAGGTATTTTGTTTACATCCCTTTTTTATATCATTTTCTGGTAAATCATCTCAAATTAATATTGGTTTAATCTCATTTTGAGATATATAATAAAACCAAGAAGTTCAGGAAAGGTTTACACAGCGTAACTTCTTTAAATTAGGAGGATGTAAAATGAGCCAACAAGCTAGAGATTTCAAAGTGAATGATTTACTAAAAAAACATAAATTCAACGAAAAAGAAATTGCTGAAATGGATGATTCACAAATCGAATATTTTCACTGGCTCTACTTTGAAGATTCTGTTTACGATTATATGTAAGTGTTAATATAGTAGATAATGAAGCTATTGTGCTCTGGCACAATAGCTTTTTTAGTTTTAAATTAATAATTTTGGTCTTTGTTGTGGATATGAAGACCATTTGCGGTGGTATTGATCGGAGTTTTGGTCTTCATCGAGGTTATGAAGACCATTTGCGGTGGTTTTGATCGGAGTTTTGGTCTTCATGAAGGTTATGA
The DNA here is from genome assembly GCF_003667825.1 of Metabacillus litoralis. Taxonomy (NCBI): domain Bacteria; kingdom Bacillati; phylum Bacillota; class Bacilli; order Caryophanales; family Bacillaceae; genus Metabacillus; species Metabacillus litoralis. Next base: position 1,335,298 of record NZ_CP033043.1, read on the forward strand.
AGACCATTTGCGGTGGTTTTGATTGGAGTTTTGGTCTTCATTGAGGTTATGAAGACCATTTGTGGTGGTTTTGATCGGAGTTATGGTCTTCATCGAGGTTATGAAGACCATTTGCGGTGGTATTGATCGGAGTTTTGGTCTTCATGAAGGTTATGAAGACCATTTGCGGTGGTTTTGATTGGAGTTATGGTCTTCATCGAGGTTATGAAGACCATTTGTGGTGGTTTTGATCGGAGTTATGGTCTTCATCACGGTTATGAAAACCATTAATAGCTGTTCCGAATAAAGTATTGGTTATCATTAACTCGATCAACGACAGTACAACCTCTTCCCTTCCCTCATTCGTTGTTCATTATCCGACAGGACGTGCTTTACCCATCTAGCTTTGTAAACAAGTAAGACTACTATTCTCTTTAAACAAATGAAAAAAGACCAGACCCCCAGTTAACTAGATAACTAAGATTCCGGCCCTGAATAGATTCATTTTCTCAACTTCACACCATGCTTTTCTTCATACATCCTTTTATCTGCTACACTATATAGTTCATCCATGATTTCTCCATCAAGAGGATAACGACTAATACCAATACTAGCCGAAAGAGTTATTTGTTCTGAATCTGATCGTTTCATGGGGATAGCTAATTGCTTGCGGATTTGTTTGATAATGGATTCTGTTTTATCAATCGTTAGTAATAAAACAAATTCATCACCGCCTAGTCTTGCGGTATGATGCTCATTTCCAGCTGCTTCTTGTAAAATTGTTGCAAGGTATCGTATCGCATGATCACCTGCTTGATGACCTAATGTATCATTTATTTTCTTTAATTTATTAAGATCTAGCAAAACAAGGTCAAACATTTCTTTTCTGCTTATAAGCTCTTGAATTTTCATCTCAAAAGCAGCACGGTTTGATAAGCCTGTTAAAGTGTCATGATATGCAAGATAATTCTCATGCTTCACCTTGTTTCTGGCTTCTGTAACATCTTTTACAATAACAAACTGAAGTGTTTTTCCTTCTAGTAAAATAAAATCGGAGTCAAACGATAAAATTATTTCTTGCCCTTCTTTATTCACAAATGTTAGTTCTTCGTTTGTAAGTCTAATTCGTTTTTGAAAAAATGTTTGATGTGCTTTTATAAACGTTTCCTTATCAACTCCACTTAAAAAAGTTAGGATCGAATTTTGAATAAGTTCCTTGTTACTAACACCTAAATAATTGGATACCTGAGGGCTAGCCTCATGAACAATCGCATCTTCATCCATAAGGAGGATCCCAAGTGGAGATCGCTGAAACAAGATGTTATATCGTTTCTCATACGATGATAAATAATCATATTTTGCCATACTAAGGAAAATGGCGTATGCCCAAAATAATGAACCGTGCGGAATCAAGAAAGTGATAAAATTAAATTTCGTATGCTGTAAAAGAATGGAGCCCACTAGCATCGTTATTGTCCATACAAAAAATGAGAGCATTCCTCTGAACCATAGTTTTGCTGCTTGATTTCCCTTTTTCATTTCCTTTACGGCTAAGAATAGGTTTACAGCAAGATAAGCAAAATCAACAATCCATAATATAATTAAGCCAGGACCCGGAATAAATGAATTTTCAACCTCTTTTAACATCCATGAATCAATTGGAATCGTTGCGATCATAACTATTCCTGGAATAAATAATAGCTTAAAGAATTTCCCGTTTTTTCCCTTATACATATTTGCATTCATTAAAATGAGATGTAAGGATAACAAAGCACCAATGGCTATAGATCCATTTATCCAATAAACAACAATTTCATTAATATATTTAGGAAAAATTAGGGAAGCAGTAAATACTCCGGAAAACCAGAGAGACGAAGATAGAAATAATAAGCTACATGTCATATGCTTCGAACTGTGGCGATTATGACTATAGACCATACCTGCCAGAAAAATAAAGATTGTTGCCGGAATAAGATACATTATACTAAAAAATAAAATTTGCAGAGTCCTCACCTACTAATTATCGCTAAATGGTGTTAAAACCTGTCGGCACTAACCATATATCCCTCTAAGAAACCGATTTAATTAAACAAGTTAGTTGAATATTCTTAGAATCTCATTACAAGAAAGCCAACACAAAACAAAAAAACTGCTTAGCACAGCAGTTTTATGTAAAGATATGTAACCCGGCTGTCGTGCTGTGCGTAGACCCGTGGCTTTGCGTCCTATGCTTTCACATAGTTTGCCAAAAAATATTCTTTTAAAGTAGTATAGTCTATTATTACTAGAAATGAAATAGCTATTTTTTTACATATATGAGTCCTCTTTACCATAATTAACTAAGAGTATAGCGAACGATGTCGAATTGTTATTGTTTACTTCACAATGGTTACGACTTATTATTAAGTCAAAGATAAATAATCAACGTTGAGTAAACAATATTAAATATCGAGGGAGAATGATTAAATGGCGTATATTAAAGCGGATAATATCCAAAAAAGCTATGGTAATAGAAAGGTTGTAAATGGTATTACACTTGACATTAAGAAAAATGAAATTCTTGCTGTAATTGGCCCTAATGGTGCCGGAAAGTCAACAACCATTGAAATGATCGTTGGGTTGCGGAAAGCTGATCAAGGAAACGTTAGGTATTGGGATGAAAAATATAAAACACAAATTGGCGTTCAACTTCAATCTGTTCCCTTCTTCCCTGGCTTAACCGCACTTGAGAATTTACAGCTGTTTGCAGCATTTTATAAAATACAGTTATCAAAGGAAGAAACAATGGAATTGCTAACTCAATGTGGCTTAGCCGACTGTAGTCATACCGATGCATCAAAATTATCTGGTGGTCAACAAAAAAGATTGGCGATCGCTGCAGTACTTGTTCATGATCCTACCATTGTCTTTCTAGATGAACCTTCAGCTTCATTAGATCCAAGGTCACGATTAGACATCCATCAAATCATTCGCAACCTTCATACAAAAGGAAAAACAGTTGTGTTTAGTTCGCATGATATGGATGAAGTTATCAAGCTAGCAACAAGAATCATCATGATCGATCAAGGTCGAGTTATCGCTGAAGGTGATGCTTTACACTTATGTGAAACATATAAAGTCAACAATCTTGATTCGCTTTATTTAAAACTCACTTCGAAGGAGGAAGTAGCATGGTAAACACAATTTTTCGATCCATGTTAGTGACATCATTAAGAGATAAAATTACGTTGTTCTATTCATTTATGTTTCCACTTGCCCTCATCATTGGATTAGGATTTTATTTCAATGATGGTGAAATGCCGGTCAAAATTGTTTCTGGAGTCACCGCTATTAGTACGATTTTTTGGGGTATGCAAGGAATTGCCTTTCAAGTTCATTTTCAACGAAATAAAGGCGTGTACAAATTTTTAAAGCTCACACCAATGCCAACGATGTTATTTGTTTCAATCATGATCCTTGCAAGAACAGTCATTGGGATAGTCGTGAACATGGTTGTTTGGGGATTTGGAATGTTGTTTTTACAAATTGATATTACCTTTGGTTCCTTCTTAACAACATTTCTACTAATTGTGATTGGCACCCTTTGTTTTACAAGTATAGGCTTTGTTATTTCAAACCTTGCGAACAATGAAGGACAAATCAATATGTTCTCAAACCTGCTACAATTACCGATGATTTTTATGAGTCAGTCGTTCTATTCGTTGCAAAACGCACCAGACTGGGTCAAAATAATTGGAAAACTGTTACCTTTTGAACATTACGTTAAAGGATTAAGAAACGCTATTACGTTAGATGGAAGCATTACTCTAGCACTCATCATCCCACTAGCTTTTATGATTGGCTCACTAGTCTTGTCTACTTACACATTCAAGTGGGAGTCGAGCACAACGACAATGAGTAAGAAATCAAAGAAGCTTGCCTAATCTTCTTTACCTCTTACATTGGATAATGCTATACTAATACTCAATATTGAGTATTTTGCGTTGAGGTGAAAGAAGTGGCACGTTTAATGGTATTAGGCATTCTACGAACAAAGCCAATGTCTGGCTATGAAATACAACAAGTTTTACAAGTAAGTCAAACAGATCGTTGGGCTGGGATCCTTCCTGGCTCCATCTATCATGCATTAAAGAAAATGGAAAAAGAAGAATTAGTAGAGATTGACTCAATGGAGCAAACAGGACATCGAACGAAGGCCATCTACAAAATCACGTCTAAAGGTGAAGAAGAATTTGTGAATTTGTTGAAGGAATCTTTATCAGCCCCTTCTGTTCAGCTACCAACACAGCTTTATACAGGGTTGAGCTTTATTGCAAGCCTAGATAAACATGCTGTGCTTGAAGCACTTCACTCACAAAAGCAAATCATCGAAAAGGAACTCGAGCAACAAAAACAAGGAATGCGATCAAAAAAGCAATATATTGAGATTGACGAGATCACTTCGTTAACGTTTCAAAGCATTTTTAAGCAATATGAGCTGCAACTTGAGTTTCTTGAATCATTAATTAATGTTTATGAGAAAAAGTAAAAAAGGGAAGAATCCGCTCTTCCCTTTCTTAGTGTGGCTCTATATGGATATGAACTCTTTCAATATTATACATATCTCGAAGTCTTTCCTCGATTTTATCTGTAATGCCATGTCCCTCCACTACTGAAAGAGTGGATTTCACAAAAACGATCGCATCAACTGTGGTTTGATTTCCAGAAACGCGAGCCTTTATATCTTTTACGAACGTAACTCCTGGTGTATTTTTAATCGTTTCTTCTATTTCTTTTAATTTCTCCGCATCATAGCCATCTGTTAAATCATGAACAGCTTCTTTAAATATTCCGTATGCAGTATGAATAATGATTAGCCCCACAATCCCTGCAACAATAGGATCTAAAAAGCCCCAACCTAAATAAGCTCCAACAATCCCGATTACGGCACCTATACTCACTAAGGCATCAGAACGGTTATCCTGTGAAGCAGCATAAAGTGCCTTACTTTCAAGTTTTTTGGATAAATTACGATTATATCGATAAACAAAAAACATGAAAATCGCACAAAATAAAGCAACAAACGCTGTAAACAGCTGTGGTGTAGTCTCTGCCGGAGATCTTAGATTATTAAAAGCATCGACAATAACTTGTATACCAACTGTAAACATAATGATCGAAGCAATTAACGAAGCAATTGTTTCTGCTCTAGAATGACCATATTTATGATTCTCATCAGCAGGCTTTTGGGCAAACCTTAGTCCGACTAAAACAGTTACAGATGCAATGACGTCCGTTAAGTTATTTAATCCATCAGCTTTTAAGGCATCTGAATTTCCCATATAACCGGAAATTAGCTTAACTGTAGATAGAAAAACATAAGCGGCTATGCTGATCCATACACCTTTCTCGGCTTTCTTTAAATTAGTATTTTCCATCTTTTCCTCCCACTACGACCTAAAACTTATGTAAGTATATATAGTCATTAGCTTTTATTGGGTATTTTATTACTTGAAGGAAAGGGAGAAAAAAATAAAAAACTGCTTGGTGAATGAAACACCAAACAGTTAAGGTGAAATTTACTTTAAACTTTTTTACGTAGTTCCCTTTTTTGAAATAAATTTAATGCCAGTGTAACTCCCGTAACCCATATCCAACTATAAACAATGGAAAAAAGAAGAATAGATAAAATAACACTCCACCCAATATTCGGTCCTACAGATGGTCCTAACACAGGAAATTGTGCAACAGTAAGAATAAAAATAATGCCCAAGAAAAGTGCAATTCCTGAAGATAAAGCAATAGTCATTTGTTTTTTACATACCTTAAAACCTATCCCCATTACAACGCCTAATAGTCCTTGTGTCATTAGATAAACATATGCCTCACTTGGCTGTATCACGCACAATAAAAGGAAAATAATGAAATAGGATATCGCTCCACTACCTATAGACACCAGTGATGCTAAGATGATGGGAAGTGTTGCTAAAGCACTAATAATGAATCCGAATCCTCCCAGCATACCGAAAGCACAGCAAATGGCTCCAACAACCCCTGATCCTACACCGTATAAAACCATTTTTAGTAAGCTTGTTTGTTGATTTTTCCAAGGGTTAACCAAATGTAAATCACTTTTAACCCTACCCATCCTATAACACCACCTATTCATTTTTTCTGGTGTGTTTAAATCTCCATCAATAAGGTATGAAGAAGTTGGGTGAAATAGAATGACTCTAGAAAAGGTTCAGCCTTGCATTGTAAATATGCAAGAAGGATGATATCGAAACAAAGTTACATGAAAAAAGAAACTGTAATCGACAGTTTCTTTTTCATGTAAAACAATTTGCAACGATATTTACATTTCTATAAGATAAGTAAATAAGGATTTTCTAAATAATAAATAATTCTTCCCAAAAACTCAGCAGCTGGTGCTCCATCGATGATTTGATGATCAAACGTTAAGCTTAGTGGCAGTTCTTTGCTCTTCATTACTTGACCTTCATCATCAAGAGTGAGTTTTTCTTGAAGACTTCCCACCCCTAAAATACCTGATTCAGGTGTATTTAGAATTGGAGTGAAATATTCGACACCACTTTGCCCTAGGTTTGTTATAGTGAATGTTGAACCTGTTATTTGTTCGTTTGAAAGGCTGCCTTCTCGTGCAGATTGAGTTGTTCTTGAAATGTTTGCACTTAATTCTTTTAAGCTCATTTGATGAGCATTCTTTATGACTGGTACCATAAGTCCATCTGATAAAGCTGTTGCCATACCAAGATGAACTTCTTCAAAGGTTCTAAGTCCATTTGTATCCTGTTCATACCAACTATTTATTTCAGGGTACTCCTTTAATGCAAGAATTGTTGCTTTGGCGACATAAACAGTAAGACTAAGACTACCTGCGATTTCTGTTTCGGTCAGATGATTCTGTATATTGTTTTTAAATTTTGAGAATGCAGTCAAATCAGCTTTTCGATGTATCGTTAACTGTGCGGATTGAGCTAAACTACTCCTCATTCGTTTGGCAATCACCTTTCGCATTCCTGTAAGTCCTGCCCCAAGGTTTGTCTCAATTGTGTTGACTGGAGTTGAAATGATTTCAGTCGTAGGAGCTATCTCCCTAGAAGAAGTCATTTCATACGCTTCAATATCTCTTTTTGTAATTCGGTTATTTCCACCTGTTCCTTGAACTAAAGCGAGATTTATATTTTTGTCTTTTGCTAATTTCCTAGCAAGTGGACTTGCAAACACACGTCCTGATTGTGTTTCTATTTGTTCTTTGGTCAATATTACATTCTTCTGTTCTTTTTCTCGTTTTTCAAGTGTACGATCAGGGGATGAGTTGGCAGGTTGAGTATGGATGGTTTCACCTTGTTGAGCCACAATGCCAATTACCTCTTTAACTGGCACTTCAGCTCCCTGCTGTGCGATCACTTTTACTAACACCCCATCATCTGGTGCTTCTACATCCATCGTTAATTTTTCCGAACTAATGGAGCAAATCGGCTCTCCCTTTTTTACAGCTTCACCTTCTTGTTTGAACCATTCATCGACATTACCACTCGTCATGGTTAAGCCTAACTTGGGCATTAAAACATCTGTTGGCATGATTGTTCACCACCTTATACTAAGATTCTCTTTTTTAAATCAAAGATAATATCTTCTGCTACTTTTAAGACTTTATCTGCATTTGGAATATAAAGCTCTTCAAGGTTCTTTGCAAAAGGAACAGGTGTGTTCGGTGCACAAATACATTTAACTGGCGCATCTAAAAAATCAAATGCCTTGTCTGAAACAACGCTTGCAATGTCTGTAGCTGTATTATTGTGAGGATTCGATTCATCAATAACAATTAACCGGTTTGTTTTTTTAACAGAATCTATGACAGTCTCCTGATCCCATGGAGCGACTGTTAACAGATCAATCACTTCGACAGAGACGTCTTGTTCTGCTAAACGATTTGCGACCTCTTCTGCTACATACAACATTTTTCCGATTGAAACAATTGTTAAGTCAGTACCTTCTCTTTTTACTTTTGCTTTACCAATTTCGACAGTATAATGACCCTCCGGAACTTCCCCCTTCATTCCGTAAATGGTTTTATCCTCTGAGAATACAACAATGTTATCATCTTCAATAGAAGAAAGAAGCAATCCTTTTGCATCGTATGGATTAGACGGAACAACCACTTTGATTCCTGGTATAGAACCAAGAATTCCGTAATATGACCCTGAATGCTGTGCTGCAGCTGATGCACCGGCTCCATGATTAGTCCGGACTGTCATCGGAATTGTTGCTTTCCCCCCAAACATATAACGCATTTTTGATCCTTGTCCTAGGATCGTATCAAAGCAGAACCCAAGAAAATCATTAAACATTAATTCAGGAATAGGTCGTAGCCCTGTTGCTGCTGCCCCAACAGCTGCGCCCATATAACCCATCTCAGAAATCGGTGTGTCAATGACGCGTTCTATTCCGTATTTTTCCACTAATCCTCTTGTTAAACCAAAAACACCACCCCATGCTCCTGTTTCGTTTAAGTGCTCAACAGTGGTACCACCTGCGATATCTTCACCCAGTAGGATCACTCGCTCGTCTTGGGCCATTGCGATATCCAATGCCTCGTTAATTGCTTGCATCATCGTTATTTTTCTTTCCATTTCACATCACTCCTTTTCATCATTTTAAGAAAATACATCTTCGTATAAAGCTTCTGGTCTTGGTTCCGGACTTTCCTCAGCAAATTTAATTGCTTTTATGATTTTTTCTTCTGAAATTTTTTCAATTTCATCTGCTTCGATTTCAGAAATAAGGTGATGATCGATCGCATATTGACGGAAAAGGGAAATACAATCCTTTTCGGCAAGCTCTTTTTCTGCTCCGTCTTTTGCTTTGTATGTTTGTGCATCACCTTCAAAATGACCATAGTTACGATAGGTGACACATTCAATTAATGAAGGGCCTTCTCCATTTCTAGCTCGCTTGATGGCTTTTTCTGCTTCTTTATACACTTCAACCACATCTTTTCCATCAATTCTTACACCAGGTATGTTATAAGCAGCGCTTCGTTCTGCAATTGTTTTAGAACCTGAAGCATAGGTTTGTGGGGTTGCCTCTGCGAACATATTGTTTTCACAAACAAAAATAACAGGTAGTTTCCAAATGGCCGCTAAATTAAGTCCCTCATGAAATGTCCCCTCATTTGCAGCACCATCACCAAAGAAACAAACAACAACAGAATCTGTTTTTAAATATTTATTTCTAAGTCCTGCTCCGACAGCTAGTGGAATGCCTCCGCCAACCATTCCATTTGCTCCGAGCATGCCTTTGTCAATATCCGCAATGTGCATGGAACCGCCTTTTCCTTTGCAAAGTCCTGTTTCTTTGCCATATATTTCAGCCATCATTCCATCTAAATCACATTCCTTGGCAATACAATGTCCATGTCCACGATGGGTGCTTGTAATGTAATCGCTATCACTTAAATGCGCACAAAAGCCAGTAGCAACAGCTTCTTCGCCTGCATATAAGTGCACAAACCCAGGTATTTCACCCTTTGCAAAAATATCATGTACTTTGTCTTCAAATTGACGAATTTCGTTCATTTTTTGATAAATCCATAATGCATCTTTCTTTTTCATGCTTGTTCCTCCTCTTCATTATTCATGTATCGCTTTAAACAACATACTTTCAGCTGTTTCACCAATTGTTTCTGATAAGTTTGGATGTCCATATATAAGGCTGCATAACTCTTCGATCCTACCCTCTGAATGCTTTACAGCCAGTATTTGATTGAGTAACTCAGTTGCATTTGCTCCAACGACAACTGCTCCAAGTATTTCATGATTGCTTTTCTCAGTAACTAGTTTGACAAATCCTACAGTTTCATCCATTGCAATGGCTCTACCATTTGTTTTAAACGTCATTTTCTTTGTTAACACATTGTATCCTTTATCCTTTGCTTGCTCCTCATTAAGGCCAAAAGAGGCAATTCCAGGATGGGTGTAAACAGCTCTGGGAATTTCCTCTTGATTTAATGCAGAATGACTTTCATTAAGAATGGCTGCGACAGCTACTAATCCTTCTTGACTTGCTGCATGTGCAAGCTGGTAGCCTCCTATTACATCACCAATGGCATACACATGATTTTTACTAGTTAAATAGTTACGATTTACCTTTATGAATCTTTGACTTTCATCTAATTCTAAGTGCAAAGCATTCGCAATATCGATATTTGCTTTTCTACCTGTTGTAACAAGTAGGTGTGTATATGGGACCTTTAGTTGATCTAAAAGTACTTCGTTTCGTGTGACCTCAACTATTTGTGCTTTTGTATAGTAAGTAATCTCAAGTTGATCCATTTTCTTTTTGATGATCGTGCGAGCTTCATCATCTTCGGTTAAAAGAATATCATCTGCTGCTTCAATAACTGTTACCTTTGTTCCAAGTGGAGCCATCGCAAAGGCAAGCTCTATTCCAATAACTCCACCACCGATAATGATCAGTTCTTTAGGCTGTTCCTTCATATCAAAAAACGTATCTGTTGTATAGTAAGCCACGTTGTCTAGTCCCTTAATAGGTGGAACAAACGGTCTACTTCCCGTTGCTAGAATTACATCTTTGCCCTTGAACTCTTCATTATTTACCAACACAATCATGCTTTTTAAAATGGTTGCTTCACCTTTTATTAACGTGATGTTGTTTTTTTGTAGCAAATGTTCAATTCCATGTGCCAACGTACTAACAACCTTATTTTTACGTTCCACAAGCTTTTCGTAATGAATCTCCTGTACTTCAGCAGATATCCCGTGAAAATTTGCTTTTTTAATGTTTTCAATCCATTCGCTGTGCTGTAAAAATGTCTTTGATGGAATACACCCAACATTTAAACATGTTCCACCTAGTGATGATTTTTCAATGATGGCAACTTTTTTTCCTTTCTGTGCAGCTCTAATTGCTGCCACATAGCCTCCTGGACCTGCTCCAATCACAATTAAATCAAAGTGCTGCAAGATTACTTCCCTCCTATCGTGAAAAAATGTGGCATTTATGAGTGTTTTGCAATAAAGACATCAATAATTGTTGTATTGATGATCTTATATTTATATAAGCAATTACCGTGCCAACAAAAAACCTCAATAATAGTGGGGCTATAGAGCATAAAAAAAATAAAAATGCGACAATCGTTTCAAATCGTCGCATTTTGTTTCATATTAGTTCAAATGATATTTTTTCATTTTCCGATAAAGTGTACTTTTAGACATGGATAGTTGTTCAGCAGTTAAAGGAATATTCCCATTGTGTTGAAGCAGTGCATTCTTTATCTGTTCTTTTTCAATTTGATCTTTAAAGTTTGTCGTGTCGCCCTCTGTTTCAGCTTGTGTGTTCAAACCACCTTTGTGAATCAATTCGACCAACTGTTCCTTAGAGGGGATTCTTTCTCTATAGTACACATAACATCTTTCCAAAAAATTATTCAGCTCTCGTATATTGCCATTCCATTGATTTTGTTCAGCTACTTCTATTAAGGTGTTTTCCCAGTGTGGAAACCAAGAGTTACTTTCTTCAAATGCCTTGATGAACTCACATATATCTTCCTTACGTTCTCTTAAAGGAGGAATGTGAAGTGGACAAACATATATTCGATAAAATAAATCCTCCCGAAATTGACCTTCCATTACGAGCTTTTTTAAGTTTTGATTGCTTGCTGTGATGAGCCGAAAATGTAGTGGAATTTCTTTGCTGCCACCAATTCTAGTTATCTTTTTTTCTTGAAGAACCCGCAACAAATCAGATTGCATGGATGCGGGCATATCCTCTATTTCGTCAAGAAATAAGGTCCCATTATGAGCTTGCTCAATTTTCCCTTGATAGCCATTAGCATGTGCGCCTGTAAATGCACCCTTTTCATAGCCAAATAATTCACTTTCCATTAAATTTTCTGGTAGGGCCCCACAATTGACACAAACGAGTCTACCATTTGAAAAAGGACTATTCACATGGATGGTTTTTGCTAAAACTTCCTTCCCTGTTCCTGTTTCACCGAATAAATGAATAGGAGCTGACGTAGGGGCAACAATTTTTACTTCCTCAATTAAGTCACGATACGTTTGACTTCGGCCAGCGATATAGGGAAAGTGAAACGTTTTATTTTTAGTTTCATGTTTTAAAACAGAAACAAAATAGCCTACACATTCCTGTTCTTTCCAAATGGGCTCCTCTTTTACAAGCAACCATTCACTTTTTGATAGATGTGTAAGCTTTTTTCCTATCATATTTTCAGGGTTTTCAATTAAATCTGGGGATATATGTAGAATTGTCATGCTGGAGTCGCACAGAATACCCACTTGTTTTTTTGTTGAATAAAATTGCAACATATACTTCTGGTCTTCATATGCTTTTTTTTGCAGAGCTTCTGAAATATAATCGGCAATTAGTTGGACTCTTACTAAAAAATCAATTTTCTTTGGGTAATGAGAAGGCATGGATAAGTCTACGACCCCTTTCACTTGGCTGTTTTCTCCAAGAATAGGTGATGACACACAACTCCATTGCTGAGAGGCTTTAGCAAAATGCTCGTATCCATGAATGATGTTTGCTTCTTTTGTTCGTAAGGCAATACCAATGGCATTGGTTCCAACCACCGATTCGGTCCATTGAGATCCTTGCAAAAAACCCATCTCTCTCGCAATACCTTGTAAGCTCTCAGGTCCTGCTTGCCATAAAATATACCCATCTGCATCTGTTAGGACTAAAATAAAATCCATATTTTTAAATAACATGCCAAATCGGTCTAAACTTCTTTTTGCCAATGAAATAAGAGTCTCGTTTTCTTTTAATCTTTTTTGAAAATCGCTTGTTGTAAGAATTTTGTTGCCAATTCCCTCATTCGGGTTTACTTTAAACTTCTTACTAAGCTTCCAAGAATCAATGATCATCTTATCCATTTTTGAGGAATCTAGTTTATTTTCAAAGATATACCTCTCCCACATTTGCCGAATCTCCGAACTCATATACATCCCCCTTTGTATACCCTTTTATTATATAATTGTCAGAAGTTGGATTCAACTGGGACAAAGGGTCAGGTTCCTTGTCCCATCTCAATAAAAAACAGAAGGGGTTTAGTCATTGTGTTGGAAGCAGATTTAGAGTTATACTCAAAAATAAATGCTGAGGAAAGTGTAATGAAGGACGTTCAATTAGGCTAAAAAAAGGGAAAACATGTTGAAGTTTCCCCTGATTTTTTACTACCTCATTCTCTTTTCATTGGTCATAAATGTATGGCGAAAGCCAGTTTCATGTTAAGCATTGGTCAATCGGAAATTCCTTGCCAGACCAAGCTCTCTGTGATGTCCATTCCATCGGCGGATGACTCCAAAATGGATCAGATTCTTCTAAACCTAGAGGGAGAAATGCTGCTGCACATAAATAGACGCTGCCTGTAGAAATATACCCTTCTCCAATATTAGGTTGATGACCACAGAATCCGATTGTAAGCCATCCTGAATCAGTAAATGTACCAGGAGCCTCAAGCATTCGTTTTATCACTTGCGTTAGAGCACTCCTAACTTGTGCAGGAGCTAGTTCAGTTGGTAAATCTTTGCGGAGTGTATGATGCGCTAGTGTTTGGAAGACACCAAAACGGTAAGCAATAGATCTACCTACAGGTGGAAATGTCCCTTCTGGTGAAATCTTTCGCTCTTGGATGACCGCATATCTTTTAGATCTTTTAATAATCGTTTCTTTCTTTTCTTCCCATTCATTGTATTGATGACCAATCGTTTCAACTAAATCAACAAGCATGGGATGAATAACAAAGCTATTATAATAATCATAATGAAACTCAGGACCATCACTGTAGACCCCATCTCCGAGATACCATTGATCAAATTGTCTGATCGCATAGTCTATTCTCATCGGATCCCAGTCTTCTTCTCCTGCTTTGTATAAAAATGCCTCAATAATGGCTGAAAATAATAACCAGTTAGAATAAACAGGCTTTCTTGAACGTGTAGCTTTCATCGCTAGAATCACATTGTTTTTTACTCTCGGCTCGAGTTTCTCCCATAATTCGTTTGGAGCTCTAAGAAAGGTATGAGCAAGAAAGGCGGTATCAACGATTGGCTGAAAATCATTTGAAAAATTCATATAATCGGGTGAATCAGGATTTGTTCCAGAATCGATGGCCACTCTGGCTAGCTCACAGTATGGAGTGCGAAGGTTTTCTTCTTCATTATTTTCACATTTCTTTTCAAGCCAAGGAGCCATACCTACCAGCAAACGTGACAATACTTCTAAATGAGAAAATTGCTCACGTTTGGTGTTTTCCTTCATTTCAACCGGCATTTCTTTTTTTAATGTTCCATCCTTTAAATGTTGAAGAACTGGGCTTGCTATTTTTAACATAGATTGAAGCCAGTATGTTCGATCCTTATTAATAACCACGCTCATTTTTACGCCTTCTTTCTATTATTTTAAAAATTTGTGTCAAATTGAATACTCTTCTAAAAAAAATTTAGTGTATTTTTCTCATGATTGTTGTGAATCAATTATAACCTGCCAACTCTCCGAAAAGTTGTTGTATAATAATCAAAAATATCATTCTATTGTTCTGGAGTCTTTTAATGAATAATCAATAAGTTTTTCACGATATAATTTTTTCATGATGGAATATTATACGGAGGGAGTTTATGAATCATTTATTTGAGCAAATTGACTTAAAGCCATTTCATTGGATTTACCGTAGGGTTTCGGAAAAGAATTTTCAAGGCTTCTATCACTGGCATCAAGGCTGTGAATTATTATTTGTATACCGCGGAAAAGGGCGTGTTATTGTTAACCAGCAGACGTATGAACTGAAAAAAGGCATGCTTTTCTTTTTCCAACCCTTTCAATTACATAAGGTACATGTTGAAGTGTCCCCTCAAACTCCATATGAGCGTAGTATTATGCACTTTGATCCACTAACTCTTGACAGTTTGTCTTTATTTCCAGGTCTTAATGCTTTTTTTAAGCAATTACAGAATGGTGTAAATGCCCTTCATGCATTTGATCTAGAAAATGATTATGAATATATATATGAGACTTGCGAGATCTTTCATAAATCTTTGCAAAAAAGCAACTGGGAGGAAGATAGTCAGCTCTTTCTGCTGCAATTGCTTTCTTGTATTCGATCAAACATTCCCGAACCTAGGATTGAGCTTTCCTCAACTAAAACGTTTCGTCCACTTTACTATTCGGAAAGAATCATGCAATGGATAGAAGACCATTATATGGAACCCTTTGACTTAGAGCGACTATCAGATGAGCTTCATTTATCAAAGTCATATGTTTCCAGAATTTTTAAACGTGAAACGGGTAGTAGCTTAACAGAGTATCTGACTATTCGGAGAATCAAGCAAGCTTGTCAATTAC
This sequence comes from Metabacillus litoralis, assembly GCF_003667825.1. Lineage (NCBI taxonomy): Bacteria > Bacillati > Bacillota > Bacilli > Caryophanales > Bacillaceae > Metabacillus > Metabacillus litoralis. The sequence continues at coordinate 1,350,667 of NZ_CP033043.1, forward strand.
TGAAGATGACAAATAAACCGATCGAATTCATTGGTGAAAACGTAGGCTTTGGAAGTGTCTCCTATTTTATTCAAGTGTTTAAAAAAATGGTAGGAACAACTCCGCACCAATATAGACGCTCCTTATTAGAAGAGTCATAAATTGAAAGATGGTTATGATGATGCGGATAGAGATGAAGAAAGAAGCTGGTTGTGCCTTTGATGATGTGAATGGATTTATACTGTCTATATGTGCAAAAGCATACGTATTTCTTATTTTCGTATGCTATATTTCCTTTTTCCAAATAATATGATACACAAATGGATAATTATTGGGGTTTTGACGAATTAAGCATCGGTTTTTCCCTATTTATGGATGATGCGAATGGATTTATACTGTCTACTTGTGCAAAAGCATACGTATTTCTTATTTTCGTATGCTTTTTTTCCATTTTCCCAATAATATGATACACAAATGGATAATTATTGAGATTTTGACGAATTAAGCATCGGTTTTTCCTATTTATGGATGATGTGAATGGATTTATACTGTCTACTTGTGCAAAAGCATACGTATTTTTTATTTTCGTATGCTTTTTTCCATTTTCCCAATAATATGATGCACAAATGGATAATTATTGGGATTTTGACGGATTAAGCATCGGTTTTTCCCTATTTATGGATGATGCGAATGGATTTATACTGTCTACTTATGCAAAAGCATACATATTTCTTATTTTCGTATGCTTTTTTTCCATTTTCCCAATAATATGATACACAAATGGATAATTATTGGGATTTTGACGGATTAAGCATCGGTTTTTCCCTATTTATGGATGATGCGAATGGATTTATACTGTCTACTTATGCAAAGCATACAAAAGTAATGAATGTGTATGCTTTTTTCACCTAACTACTAATAAACGATATAACGATAAACAATACACTTTGACTAGTGTTAGTCATTCATCAGATATAAACGGAACCGTCATGACCAGACAGACTATTCATAAAAAAGGTGCAGGTATAATATAATACCCCTTCCCAAAATAAAAAGGCCCTACAATAATGTAAGTCCTAACGTGTCATCATGCTTCTGTTTTATAAGCATGGTATGTATAGTAAAGTGTAACATCCTGTGTTCTCATATCATTTACAATGTCAGTATAGTTGTTTGTCATGCTTGTGATTGTGTCTTCTAAGTATTCTAGAATAAGAGTATGATTTTTGTGTTGATCCATCATTTCTTTATTGATGGCATCTACTAGGTCTCCATTTTGTGTTTCCATTTCGTTTTTCATGAATGTGGTAAAATCTGTGCTTAAACCTCGTATTTCACTAATTGTATTTTTGAGAATAGTGGCTTTATAACTTAGTTCCTTTGAATCTGCAAAATGATGGCTTATTGTAAAAGAACCCATATTGCGTTAACCTCCATATTGATAATCAAACATTTTTGCTATTTTTTCTTCTTCTGAAAACAATTCTTCGATGGAATCTCTTATTTTCTTCACAAGTACCTTTTCTTTTTCGATTTCTCCTTCGATTGTTTCAATCATATGTGAGAACGATTCATTTATTTTTGATGGGAAAGGAAAAAGCTGTTCATTTACATTAATTGTTGTTAGAGTATAATAGCCGCCAGCAGGGTTCCATAAGGTCCTATATAATAGGTAGGAATACTGACTTGGATTCGATTCCATCGTATGGATCTTTGTCACAATCTCTCGTTGTCGATTTTGATAATCCTCCAAATACTCAATATCAAATAATGCTTTTAATTTTTTTACATTGCTTTCTTTTTCCTCAGTGATGGCGAGGCCTTTTTGATAAATACGAACAGATGAGGAAATATTGACTTTTATCTCACCGCTGCCGCTTGGCGACATGTACATATCATTATTTTTGTAGCTAATATTTTTATTCACAGCTAGTGCATTAATAACAGCATCAAGTCCATGTGCATGAGCACTCACACTGAAATGTTCCATAAAACTTGTATCGACATTTTTTAATCCTTCAAATGCTTCTTGAATATCACTTATTTCTGATTGGATTTTTTGAAAAGCAGTAACAATCTCTATGATCTCTTCTATTTGACTTTTTGGATCTTTGGAGTTCAACGCTAAAAGAAGCGAAGGATCTAATGATTCATCAATTGTCGTTTGAATGGCGACTAAACTAGTTTCAATTTCTTTTATATATGAGACGATTTCATCCTTTTCTATCTGACTAATAAAACCAACATCAACAAAAGCCTGGAGAATTGGGTCAAGATTTTCATATAAAACTTTCACACTTCTAATTACCTCAGGCAATTTCTTAGTCATTTCAATGATCATCGGAACAGCTTTAACAATAAGCTCTGTTATGTTACCAATTGTTTGAAAAAGTCCACTGAGCAGCTCATTTTGAAAATTAATATTCGCACCAACTACATCAAAGGGAAGTGTGACCGATTCCTTTACAACTGACCAAAAATTATCTGCCTCGGTAATATCAGTAAATGGTTTCCCTAAATCATTCATTGACTTCTGAACCTTCTCAACCGTTTCAGAAAAATCACTTCGAGCATTAAGAACAGAATCAACAACAGCAGGATTAAAGCCAGTAAGCTCTTTTATAAACCCATCAAACCCATCATTATTATATGTCGTTGAATAGTTTGAAAGAAACATTTGAATCGTTCGCAAATCTTTATCAGGAATTTTATCGACTAACTCACGAATGCCAGAAAATATAGGATCTGTATCAAGAAAGCCATCACGGCCTCCTATTTCAAGAAATCCCCTAACACTACTCGCTCCGTAAAGCATATCCTCTTCAGCTGTAAGATGATGAATGGTTGTTTCGTCGATTTTATTTTTGTAGTATTCTTCGGTGAAGGCTTTTAGTTCATCGGGTGGGATGGTGTAGATGTCTTGTTCATTCTTTAATTGATATTCCCTATTTATTAACCATCTGAAATCAGAGTCTATTACTGCAAGTTGATATGCTGTAGGCGCTGCATCATTTATAGCATATACGTTTTTAAATCTTAACTCTCCTTTATCATCTGGTATCAACTGTAAAATTGAAATGTTGTTTCCTCCAAGAGAATGGCCAAAACCATATTTTTCTAAAGTAGGTAATGTATTTCTTTGATTTTGAATTATATTTTTTACTTTATCATCAAATCTTCTTGCATCTTGATATTGATTATCAGTTCCTCCAACAAAAATTCCAATCAAATTATAAGTCCAATCAATAGGCTTCCAAGTGTTCTTTTCTCCTAGTTCGCTTCCTCTAGTTATTGTAATCGCTTGATTGATTTTCAGTTCTTCACTTTGAAAGTGAATGATAGTTCCATCAAAGCCACTATCTATATTTGTTTTCCTATGTTCTTTGAGAATATCGTCAGAACGATATATATTCACATCTGCAGTTAACATCTTTCCAGTTTCCTCAAAATAAATACGCTTTATTTCACTTTTAATTTCCTTTTCTGAAAGATTTTCATACTCTAGATCCATAATCCTTGCTCTAAGAATATCAGAATTAAGAAGTTCCTCATTACTCATTTTAATACCTCTATTCATCTTTATAGAATTTTACTGATTTCATATAATGTAAAGCCTTCTGTTCTTCTTTTTTAATATCAATATCACAATTAGAGTTGGAGTAATCTATACATTCAGCTGAGTATATATATTCTAATCCTTTCTGACTTTCTTTTGAAGTAATGTAGCTAAAGAAAAAGTAACCTTTTGCACCTTCATAAGATTTTTCAGATTTTGCAAAGTAAATTATAGTTTTGTCTGTTTCTATTTTTTTGTATTCTCCAAAGTAACTTACTCCACTACTTAATAGGTTAAGACTGGAATCAATTGCACTCTCACCATATGTTGAATAAGTTGTGCTAAAAGAGTATCTATAATTTTCTTTTTCATTTCTATCGTTAAAAATAATTTTTTCAAAGCTATTTTTTGTTCGCTGATAAAATGGTGGTCCTTCATTTATTGCATTTTCAGGCCAAAGCATCGAGTATCCACCTGTTTTTGACTCGAATAAATAGTGTCCATCTTCAACTTCCTCCGGTGAATCTAACAAACTACGAGTAAACTCATCCTGAAATGCTGCTGTATTTGGTAATTCCTTAGAATCTGCTTCTTTTTTCATACTACATCCTCCTGTAAATACCACAGTAAAAATAAGGGCATAAATTAGCCATGATCGCATTAGTGTGACCCCTTTCGATTTCCTTGAACACTCCATTATTATCATATTTTTCCATATGGATACAATAAAGAATTGGAATTTTTTAAAATTGAGGAGTTATTTACTATTTGAGATGTAGGTATGATGTATTATAGTTGGATCATTTTTACTAGTGAGGAATAAGGGGATTGTAATGAGTTATATATGTAGTAATATATGTAGTAATAGTTTGAAAGAAAGATTTGAATCGTTAGGAATACCTAATACCTTTCACGTATTTTATCGACTTACTCACGAATGCCAGAAAATATTGGATCTGTATCAAGAAAGCCATCTCGGCAACCTATTTCAAGAAATACCCTTACACTACTCGCTCCGTTTAGAATATCCTCTTCGGCTGTAAGATGATGAATTGTTGTTTCGTCGATTTTATTTTTGTAGTATTCTTCGGTGAAGGTTTTTAGTTCGTTGGGTGGGATGGTGTAGATGTCTTCGTAGTTTTTAAAGTCAAAGTTTATTTTAAGTTCATTATAAAACTGTTCATCTATATTAGAAAGTTGATAAGCTGTTGAAAAGCATCGTTTATCGAAGTTTTCTACAACAAGTTCTATTATTCATGTAGTTTACCTCACTACTTTTTAAATTCTATAGATTTCATTAATTTTAATGCTTTGTCTTCTTCTTTTTTCGGATCAATATTACATTCAATATTTGATTCATCGAAACACATCGCTGTATATATGTACTCTATACTTTTTTTAGAATTTGTTGATACAATATAACTGAAAAATTTATAAGCTGTCGCTCTCCTATTTTCAGTTTCTATAGGTTGTTCAGTTTTAGCATAATAAATTTTACTATCACCAAACTCTAGTTCATTAAAATCACCACTATATCCTACTGACATAGATAAAATTTTCAAGCTGGTTTCAAGTAAGGCATCACCATATGTTTCATAAGTTGTTCTGAAAACATAATTATAATTGTTCTTCCTATTATTTTCTTCGAATATTACACTCTCAAACTGCTTCCCATTCTTTTCATAAGGAATTTCTGATATTTTTGCATTTGAAGGATAGAGCATCGTATATCCGTCTGTTTTAGATCTAAACAAATAATATCCATCTTCTACTTCTTTCGTTGAATCCATAAATTCCCTAGTAAACTCATCCTGAAACGCCGCTGTATTTGGTAATTCCTCAGAATCCGCTTCTTTTTTCATACTACATCCTCCTGTAAATACCAGAGTAAAAATAAGGGCATAAATTAGCCATGATCGCATTAGTGTGACCCCTTTCGATTTTTGAACACTCCATCATTATCATATTTTTCCAGATGGACACAATAAAGAATTGGGATTTTTTAAAATTGAGGAGTTATTTACTATTTGAGATGTAGGTATGATGTATTATGGGTGAATCATTTTTACTAGTGAGGAATAAGGTGAGCGTATTATTATCTATGTACATTATTCTTCATAAGTACATATAAAATAGTAACATTTTGGGCTTCCATAATCATTTTGAAATCAATCTTCATAATCTTTGCTCCAGAAATAAAGTATTAGCAGTACTTCATTACACATTTTAATACTTCTATTCATCTGTACTAAATTCTACTGACTTCATATAATGTAAAGCCTTCTTTTCTTCTTTTTTAATATCAATATTACAGTTAGACTTGGTATTATCTAAACATTCAGCTGAAAATATATATTCTAATACTTTCTGATTACCTTTAGAAGTAATGTATCCAAAGAAAAAATATGCTATCGAGTCTTCAAAAACCTTTTCAGATTTCGCAAAGTAAATACGAGTTTTATTTGTTTCTATTTTTTCATATTCACCATCGTATCGAACTGAATCACTTAAAATGCCTAGACTAGAATCAATTGCACTCTCACCGTATGTCGAATAAGTCGTGCTAAATGAGTAATCATAATTTTCTTTTTCATTTCTATCATAAAAAATAATTTTTTCAAAACTATCTTTTGTTCTTTGATAGTATGGTGGACCATCTGTTACTGCATTTTCAGGCCAAAGCATCGAATATCCACCTGTTTTTGACTCGAATAAATAGTGACCATCTTCAACTTCCTCCGGAGAATCTAACAAACTACGAGTAAACTCATCCCGAAAAGCCGCTGTATTTGGTAATTCCTTAGAATCTGCTTCTTTTTTCATACTACATCCTCCTGTAAATACCACAGTAAAAATAAGGGCATAAATTAGCCATGATCGCATTAGTGTGACCCCTTTCAATTTCCTTGAACACTTCATTATTACCATATTTTTACATATAACTTCAATACCATATTTATTTAATTTAGGTAAATTGTGGTGAATATTTATTATTTCTCATTGTACATATTAACCCTTGTTTAAGAATATTTTAATCTATAAATTCTACATTTTTCATTAACATCAGTGCTCGTTTTTCTTCATTTTCTAGGTTTATTTTACAATCTTTATGTTTGGCATCTAAACATCTGACTGAATATATGTATTCAAGCCCTTTACCACTTGATCTATCTTTTATATAACTAAAAAAGAGATTAAATGTCACTTTATTATTATCTGTTTGAACAAGATCCTCAGTTTTCGCATAGTATATTATTTTATCATTATTCTTTATTTCTCTATATTCGCCATCATAACCTATATAATTAGACAATACTTTTAGACTTGCATTTAATAACAAGTCCGTTTCGCCTCTATTTTCAAAGGTAGTTGTTATTTCATTACTATAATTTTTTTCTTCATCACTTTCTTCGAAAATAAAACGTTCATAGTTTTGGCCATTGTTGTCATAATATTGTTTGGTTGCATTTTCAGGCCAAAACATGTTGTATTCTTTAGTATTTGACTTAAATAAATAATATCCGGCCTTAACTTCATTTGATGATTCTAATAATTCTCTTGTTGAGGTATCTTGAAACGCCTCTGTATTTGGTACCTTAGAATCCGGTTCTTTTTTCATACTACATCCTCCGGTAAATACCAGAGTAAAAATAAGGGCATAAATTAGCCATGATCGCATTAGTGTGACTCCTTTTCGATTTCCTTGAAACACTCCATTATGATTATATTTTCCAAGAATCATTAGATCTTCACTTTTAAAGAGCATAATCGTTCCATCAAAGCCACTATCTATATTAATTTTCCTATGTTTTTTAGGACGATAAATGGAAACATTTGTTGCTAGCTCTACTCAGTTTCTTCAAAATAATACGCTTTATTTCACTTTCTAGTTCGATTTCGTTTAGATTTTCATATTCTAAATTCATAATTCTAGGTCTAAGAATATTAGTGTTAAACAATTCTTCATTATTCATTTTTTCACCTACTTTCCTCAACATCAAAAGTAACATTTTTCATATAATTTAATGCCTTTTCTTCTTGTTCGCTAACATTTATGTTACAATTTCCGTTCGACTCATCTAAGCATTTAGCGATATAAACATATTCTAATCCCTTTTGACTTTCTTTAGAGACAATATAACTGAAAAAACGATAGGAAGTTGTACTCCTTCCTTCAGCTTCGAGTTTTTTCTGGGATTTAGCATAATAAATTCGAGTTTTACTTGTTTCAATTTTTTGAAACTCGCCATTGTATCCTATTGAAGAGCTTAAAAGACTTAAGCTAGAATCAATTACACTATCACCATAAGTTGTATATGTCGTACTAAAAGAATAATGATAATTTTCTATTTCATTTAGTTCATCAAATAAAATTTTTTCATAACCATCTTTATTTCTTTGATAAAAAGGAGGTCCGTCTGTTACTGCATTTTTAGGCCAAAGCATAGAATATCCACCTGTTTTTGACTTAAATAAGTAGTGTCCTTCTTTGACTTCCTCCGGAGAATCTAACAAACTACGAGTAAACTCATCCTGAAACGCAGCTGTAATTGGTAATTCCTTAGAATCTGCTTCTTTTTTCATACTACATCCTCCTGTAAATACCAGAGTAAAAATAAGGACATAAATTGGCCATGTTCGCATTAGTAGTGTGACCCCTTTCGATTTCCTTGAACATTCCATTATTATCATATTTTTACAGATGGACATAATAAAGAATTGGGACTTTTTAATCTTTATAAGGAATTTTATCGAGTAACTTATGCAATCCAGAAAAAACCTCTTCGGTAGTGAGATGATGAATGATTGTTTCGTCGCTAGTAATATTAGTATTGAGATTTCTTCATTGCTCTTCTTTACTCCCCTATCCATCTGTTCTGAATGTTACATTCTTCATTTGAATTAGTGCTTTCTCTTCCTCCACTTTTGGATCTATGTTACATACGCTATTTAGTTCAGCAAAACAATTTGCTGTAAATATATATTCGATTCCTTTTTTACTATCTTTTGAGACGATATAACTAAAGTAATTGTATGAAGTTACCATTTCATTTTCTGTTCCAATTTTATCTTCAAGTTTTGCATAGTAAATGATAGTTTTGTCTGTTTGTATTATTTCATATTGTCCATTGTATCCAACTGAAGCACTTAGCATATTTAAACTAGTCCCAATTAGACTTTCACCGTAGGTTGTATATGTTGTACTGAAGGCATAATTATAATTTTCTTCTTCATCTATTTCAGAAAATAAGATTTTTTCAAAACCATTTTTGTTCCTTTGATAAAATGGAGGTCCATCCGTTGTTGCATTTTTGGGCCAAAGCATAGAATATCCACCTGTTTTTGACTTAAATAAGTAGTATCCTTCTTTGACTTCCTTCGGTGAATCTAACAAACTACGAGTAAATTCATCCTGAAATGCTGCTGTATTTGGTAATTCCTTAGAATCTGCTTCTTTTTTCATGCTACATCCTCCTGTAAATACCAGATTAAAAATAAGGGCATAAATTAGCCATGATCGCATTAGTGTGACCCCTTTCGCTTTCTTCGAACACTCCATTTTTCATCATGGTTAAAGATGCTTACAATAAGAAATGGCATTCTCATTTTGGTACTTCTATTTATCCGTATTAAATTTTACTGATTTCATATAATGTAAAGCTTTGTCTTCTTCTTTTTCAATATCTATATCACAATTAGACTGAGACTCATCCAAGCATTGCGCTGAATAAACAAATTCTACCCCTCTCTGACTTCCTTTCGAAGCAATGTAAGAAAAGAATCTGTAAGATGTAGAATTTGTTAATTTTGCTTGGGATCTCGCAAAGTAAATACGAGTATTTTCTGTTTCTATTTTTTCATATTCTCCATTGTAACGAACTGAATCACTCAAAATACCTAGGCTGGATTCAATTACACTTTCGCCATATGTTGAATATGTACTACTAAATGAATATCTATAATTTCCTTTTTCATTTGTTTCATAAAAAATAATTTTTTCAAAGCTATCTTTTGTTCTTTGATAGAATGGTGGTCCGTCTGTTACCGCATTTTTAGGCCAAAGCATAGAATATCCACCTGTTTTTGACTCGAATAAATAGTGTCCATCTTCAACTTCCTCCGGAGAATCTAACAAACTACGAGTAAATTCATCCTGAAATGCTGCTGTATTTGGTAATTCCTTAGAATCTGCTTCTTTTTTCATACTACATCCTCCTGTAAATACCAGGGTACATACTAGGACATATATTACTAGTGATCGCATTTGAGGGTTCCCCTTTCCCTTGAACACTCCATTATTATCATATTTTTCCAGAAGGATACAATATAGAAATGGATTTCCTGAAAAATAGGGAATAATATACTATTCGTAATATTGGTGCCAAGTACCGTATGTAATTCTTTTTAACTAGTGCGAGCATGAATGTCTACATCTACATTTATTTATATAGCCAAAGGAATACACCTCTTTTGTCGTACAGAGTTTTATCCTGTCTACTCATCACCTAAATGAATACCCCTAAATCTACAAAAAAAGAGCAACTATCATAGTTACTCTTTTGACCCTTGTTATTTTTCTAAAATATATTCAACGATTTCTTCGAGGGTTAACCGGTCCATGTGATGAACAGAAATGTCGTTTCTTGTTAAATCACTTTCTAGGCTAAGAAAATGGTTCGTTACCACTTCAATTGATGTGCTATTAATCGTGTTCACACTCACAATATGAGGATGATTTTTCAACTCATTTGGTAGTTCAGTAACCCACACTCTCGCCCATTTGTCATGAATTTCATCTTTTTCAAAAGAATGAAGAATGTTTCCTTTTTCTACTATTGTAATATAATCACAGATTTGTCTTACATCGTCCATATTGTGAGTTGCCAAAACAATGCTTTTCTCTCCGTCCTCCATATAGTGAATCAAATCTTCTTTTAGCTTTCTTTGTGACACAATATCAAGGTTTGCTGAAGGTTCGTCTAATAAAAGGATATCTGGGTTATGACAGATTGAAAATACAAATTCTATTTTCTTTTTCGTCCCTTTCGAACATTTACCATATTTCTCATTTTCGTTAATGTTATATCTGTTGATGAAATGAGAATAACGGTCATGATCCCAATTTGGATACCAACGAGAAACCAGTTTGGCAAGATCTTTCACTTTATGCGAGGAGAATGGATCAAATAAATCACCTGTGTACCCTATTCTTCTCTTTAGTTCAGCTTCATTTTCGATCATTTTTTCTCCAAAAACAGTGATCGTACCTGCTTCTTTTTGCAAAATATTCATTAGCAATCTAAAAAATGTGCTCTTACCGGATCCATTTCCACCTAATAACGCCACAGCTGTTCCTTTTTCCAAGCTGAAATTAAGAGGACCTAGCTTAAAATGTTTAAACTTCTTTTCTAATCCTTTTACTTCTAAAACTGAGGTATTCATCTTTCATTCCCCCATCTAAAAATCTTTTAACACATCTTCAAAAATAACCCGAAGCTCTTCCTTTGTTGCCCCTAATTGCATTCCTTGTTCGATTGCTTTCTGTAGTGCGTCATAGACAACTTTTTCCTTTGTTTCTTTTTTATGTGGTTCCTCTATTTCTCTAACAAACGTCCCTTTACCCTGGACAGTTTTAATATATCCACTTGTTTCAAGGTTTTGGTAGGCTCTTCTTGTTGTAATCACACTGCATGATAGGTCACCGGCCAATACTCTAATAGATGGCAGAGGAGTCCCAGGTGGTAGCTGGCCACCAACAATTAATGTTTTTAGCTGGTATTCGATTTGATGATAAATGGGCTCTCGACTATCCTCTGATACACGAATAGGAAGCTTCATGCTACTCCTCCATCCTATAAATAATCCTTAGTAGATAAGCGTTTTGTTAACAAAGTATGCCATAAAACGCAACCTACCATTCCAATGATAAGAAAGAGAAAGGCAATTGGCCAACCAATATTGATTGAGAGGAGGATGGTGTATTCAACAATTCCTTTTTCAACAAATGAATAAAAAAGATAAAAGACAAATACTAGTAGAAAGATTAAGATATAAGGAAAAAGATGCAGCACCTTTCCATTAGTACCATACTCCAAATAAGTGTGAGCTCCTCCTAAAGACAGAGCATAGCCTAACCAAATGACGATAAATACAAGGTATTCACTTATAGTGAGATACTCAAATAAACGATCTGGCAGTAAAAACGTAATCGTCGTATAAAATACGATGCTCAGCAGAAATAACGTCATAAGCATCAAAATCGTCCGACTTAAAGCAAGAACCTTAATTGGAATTGGAAGAGAACGATAAACAGCCATGCGCTTACTAAAAGGATCTTCTTTGATTGTCTTATAGTTCAAATATGGCCCAGACATAAAGATCGTTGCTAATACTGGTGTAAACACAATAAACATAAAATCACTAAGAAAAAATCTGTCATTCATTCTTTCGATATCCAGTACATTCATAATCGATTGTTCTAGACTAAGAGATGATATACCCGCGAATAGGATAGTGGCTAAAATGGAAGCTCCTAGCTGAAGCTTATTAAACTGAAATTCTTTAAGAGCTAGCCAAAGGGCATCTTTAAACAATTTCATCTCTCCTTTCTATCAAATTACAAATCAATTTTTCTCAATTAACTCTTTAAAAAAGCCTTTGTCCTCATAGCCTAAGAAATCTACACCAAAATGAGATAATACCGCAAACACTATGCCCCACACGACAATACTAGCAACCATCCAGATCGACGTTTTTTTCTTTGTCCCACCAAATGAAAGACTCATAAAAGCAGTTAGGTGACTTCCAACAAATAATGGCCCAATGAAGGCTAAACCAGGTAAACCGTATTTTTTCCATAAACTTTGAGCACGTAATGCCCTTTTACTTGGATTTTTCTCCTCACCTTCACCTTTTCTTTTTCTTCTCCACTCTTTAATTTTGTTCACAAAAAGGATGAGCAATAAAACTGTTAAGATGTTACCGAATAATGCGATTAATATGGAAGGCACTGCTGGTAATCCAGCGATAATCGCTAACGCAATCACTCCGTACCCTTCAAAAAATGGGACTGCAGCCAATACAAAAACGACTAAATATGCCCAAAGCAACTCCATGAATTCCATAATAAAAAATCCCCCAATACTGTTATGGTGTGTATATCTATATATACACTTTAACACCACAACAAACAAAACACAAGGAAAACCAGAGGGACAGGTCCCTTGTCCCTCAATCTATATGAACTCTGAACGCCAGATTCTCTTCAAACATCTCTTCTTACAATTATTTAACATCGCAAAAAAATCTAGAAGAAGCTAATATCGTCCTTAAGTTAAATTTTCACAGTTAAACACTTTATACACCATCTATTAATAAAAAAAGCTTCCTAAATGTCTAGTTCCCATTTAGAAAGCTTCATAATTTCATAATCTTTTAAAAGGTTCGGACTTTCCCTCTACTATACACAACTTTCAACCTTTAAAAAATACGCCTCTCCCACCCATTTACCTTAGCGATAGCTTCTATATAATAATAATCACCATAAATAAGCGATACATTAATATTCTCATTAGCCGGCTTATGCCCTGTTCCTTCGACTAGAATGCCCTGATGCTCTGGCTGATCCCAAGTCGCATAATTCTCAGTTAAAGAAGCTAAAATGTTTGTTGCAGCATCTGCATATAGTCGTTTTTCATTACTAGGTACCACTTCTGCAATTTCTAATAAACCCGAAGCGGCAATTGCAGCTGCAGAACTATCTCTAGGTTCATTTTCTATTGAATTCAAGCGGAAATCCCAATAAGGAACATAATCTTCTGGTAAACCTGCGATAAAGTGATGTGCGACCCGTTTGGCTGCATGTAAATAACGAGCATCTCCTGTATGGCGGTATGTATTAGCAAATCCATATAATGCCCATGCATTTCCCCTGCTCCATGCTGAATCTGGTGCGTTACCTTGACCACCAATCGATTCGATAAAATCACCTGATACAGGATCAAATGATAAAATATGACAAACCGATCCATCTTCTCTTATTCCATGCTTCAATATAGTGTCCGCATGAAGAGTTGCAATTTGTTTATATCGAGGATCTCCAGTTACACGGCTTGCCCAGAATAACAACGAAAGATTCATCATACAATCAATAATTGCCCAACCGATTTTATCGCCGTTCCATGCACGGATAAATTGTCCGGCCGGGTTAAAGCGTCCCGCTAAATAGTTGGCTGCTTCCAACCCTATCTCAAAGCTACTTTCGCTTTTAAGAATGTTATGTTTCATCACTGCAGTTAATAAAAACTGAAAGCCTACATCATGATCAAATTTATTAGGATATTCGGAAAAGCATGTTTGTAATTCCTCATCCCAATGCATCGCAGCATCCTTAAACTTCTCGTTATCAGTCATATCATATAGTACCCACAATATTCCCGGCCAAAAGCCTGATGTCCACCAAACATGGGGCATATCATCATAAACTCCATCCGCTCTCGCAACATGTGGTGATTTCTCGCCAATTTGCTCAACCATACGCTCAACTTTTTCTTCAAGCCTCTTTACTAATTCTTTTTCATTAAATTTGTACATGCAAGTTATCCCTCCATTTAACTAATAAATAAAGTATACTCGCGTAATTTGACTGAAAGTTGTTTTATGATAGCTAATAATATTAATCTGTTGTTCTATTAGTGGGACAAGGGGTCTCGTTCTTTGTCAATCATGCTCCATGAACACACATCAATTCTTAAACTCATCTAACCTTGCAAAAAATTCAATCAGAAACTCATAAAATAACTTTTCTGTTGGTAAAAGTACTCGGTCTTTAGGTGTAATGACTCCAACAGTTCTAGTCACATTTGGTTCAGCTAACGGTATTTTGACCGTTGATCGCGGCAGGCTATCAACCAATGTGACTTCTGGCATAAGAGTAACCCCTAACCCTGCGGAAACAAGTCCCTTCAACGCATCAATATCATCTCCTTCAAAAGCAACATTCGGCTTAAAACCAAGATTTTGACACGCATTAACGACCATATCGCGAAAAACAAATCCTTTTGGCAATAACACAAAAGGCTCGTCCACAAGTTCTAGTAGTTTTATCGACTTTTTGTTTGCAAGACGATGGTTAATGGGCAACAATGCCACGACATTTTCTGTAAACAATGCTTTTCGTTGAATTTTCTTTTCATCTTGAGGTAAAGGCCCGATCAGCGCAAGATTAAAATCCCCTTTTACTACACCTTCGATTAAATCACGATAAAGGGCTTGTTTAAGCTGAAACTTAGCCTCTGGATAACGTATGCGAAATGCATAAATCACTGTTGGTAATGTGTACGCGGCTAAACTAATCGGAAATGTAATCCTGATCGTTCCTTTCTCAGGATCTAAATATTCCTCAACCTCTCGTCTCGCTTCATCCACGACATTCATGGCATGCTTCATTCGCTCATAGAATATTTTGCCAATCGGCGTTAAATGAACTCTTCTCCCTTCCCTAATAAATAAATCAACACCAAGCTCACTTTCTAAATTAACAATTTGTCTGCTTACAGAAGATTGGGCAACATGTAAAAAATCTGCAGCTTCTGTTACATGCTCACGATTAGCAACCTCCATAAAATATCGGATTTGTCTAAAATCCATTCTGTATCCTCCTTTATTCATTCATGCAAAAAACGCATTAATATTATCGTTTCTTTATATTGATTCGATTAATTCTTTAATTATAAAATATTTCATAATACCAATTCTGTAAATATGAAGAATAATTTGAAAATAAATATTAGGGGAGTTATAGATGAAAACAATGGAAAAAAATCAAGAAGTGTATACTGAAAGTGTTCAGCAATATGTAGATCAAGTATTTGAAACGGTTAAAAAACGAAATCCAAATGAAAGTGAATTTCATCAAGCTGTCAAAGAAGTATTCGATTCTTTAAAACCAGTTCTTGCGAAGAATCCACAATATATGAAGCAAGGCATTCTTGAAAGAATCGTTGAACCTGAAAGAGTGATCTCTTTCCGTGTCCCATGGGTCGATGATCAAGGAAATGTAAAAGTAAACCGTGGATTCCGTGTTCAGTACAGTAATGCAATTGGTCCGTATAAAGGTGGATTAAGATTCCACCCTTCTGTAAATGCGAGCATTATTAAATTTTTAGGCTTTGAACAAATCTTTAAAAACTCCTTAACAGGTCAACCTATCGGCGGAGGTAAAGGTGGCGCTGACTTTGACCCTAAAGGAAAATCTGATGGAGAAATCATGCGTTTTTGTCAAAGCTTTATGACAGAACTAAGCAAATACATTGGACCTGACACAGATGTTCCAGCTGGCGACATTGGTGTTGGTGCTAGAGAAATCGGCTATTTGTTTGGGCAATACAAAAAAATTCGCGGTGGATATGAAGCTGGTGTTTTAACAGGAAAAGGCATTGGATATGGCGGAAGCTTAGCTCGTAAAGAAGCAACAGGATACGGAACTGTATACTTTGTTGAAGAAATGCTACAGGACAAGAATTTAAGCTTTCGAGGCAGTACAGTTGTTGTTTCAGGTTCTGGAAATGTATCAATTTATGCGATGGAAAAAGCGATGCAGCTAGGAGCTAAAGTTGTCGCATGTAGTGATTCCAATGGCTATATTTATGATAAAAACGGAATTAACTTAGACACAGTGAAACGCTTAAAAGAAGTGGAAAAGAAACGCATTAGTGATTATGTAGCGTATCATCCTGAAGCGATATATACAGAAAATTGTTTTGGCATTTGGACGGTTCCTTGTGATATTGCCCTACCTTGTGCCACACAAAATGAAATTGACTCAGCATCGGCTGAGCTATTAGTTTCTAACGGTGTAAAAGCTATAGGTGAAGGTGCAAATATGCCTTCAACATTAGAAGCGGTTGAGTTCTTCCTAGAAAACAACGTACTATTCGCCCCCGCAAAAGCAGCAAATGCTGGAGGTGTTTCTGTTTCAGCATTGGAAATGGCACAAAATAGCGCCAGATTATCCTGGTCGTTTGAAGAGGTTGATTCCAAATTACAGGATATTATGAAAAACATCTATCTTAATAGTAAAAAAGCTGCTTATGATTACGGCACTCCGGGCAATCTTGTCGTTGGAGCGAATATCGCCGGCTTTGTAAAAGTAGCTGATTCGATGATTGAGCAAGGTGTAATTTAATTTTGACTTTTGTAGTCATGCACTTCATCATTTACAATGAAGGAATGCATGACTTTATTCATTTCTACACCCTTCTTCCCTCTAAAATACCTCATATATTTAACAAACAGAAATTTTCCCTTTAGAAAGCAAAGTTATTAATGTTACACTAGAAAGGTATTAAATGGAAATTTCAAGAAATGAGGATTTTATATGGAAGAAGTTATCTTAACAATTAATGATCTAAAGAAAAATTATGGTGTGAAAACCGTCTTAAATGGAGTGTCTTTTCAAGTAAAACGAGGCGAGATTATTGGATATATTGGTCCAAATGGCGCTGGGAAAAGTACAACCGTTAAAATCATGCTTGGGATTGAAGATGATTATTCTGGTGAAGTCAACATTTTTGGCCATGATCTTTCAGATGGGAAAATAGAGTATAAAAGAAAAATAGGCTATGTTCCCGAGATTGCTGAGCTTTATGATAATTTAACTGGTCATGAATATTTAACCTTTATTGGTGAACTATACGGTCTTGACTATGATCTTGCAGAATACAAATCAAAAAGCTTAATGGAGCTCTTTGGTATTGGCGAGGTCTATCATTCTCGTATTTCTTCTTACTCAAAAGGAATGCGACAAAAGCTCTTAATTATTTCTAGCTTATTACATAATCCTGAGCTGTTATTTTTCGATGAACCAATCAATGGCTTGGATGCAAATAGTGTGATGATTTTCAAAGAAATTATGACTCAGCTCGCAGATCAAGGGAAAACCATTTTTTACTCTTCTCATATTATGGACGTGGTCGAAAAAATTAGCAGCCGAATTATTCTCCTGAATGATGGAAAAATTGCCGCTGACGGTACTTTTGATGAGTTAAAACAAAAAAATACAGAAGGTTCACTTGAACAAATTTTCAACGAACTTACAGGATTTAGTGAGCATAAAGAGCTTGGCTCACGATTTGTATCCGTTGTAAGGGAGATGTAAGCATGAAGGATTTTCGTACATTAAAACTATTGGATAAGCTAGAAAAACTGTTCACCAGCTTTGGCGTAGATTACAAGATCATGAGAAAAATACTCCAAATAAAGCTAACAATGGATGGCCGGCGTGTTCCGACGATTTTCTCGCAAAATGCCAAGAAAAAAGGAAAAGAAAACAGCAATCAATATATAAGCTCCCTTTGGATTTATGTGTTATTCGGCTTGTTTTTAGTAATATTTGTGTTGATGGAAGAAAATTATCTTTTTCAAATGAGTCTCTTCTACGGAATTTTCACCTTTATTATCATGACATCGATGATATCCGATTTTTCTTCTGTTTTACTAGATATTCGCGACCGTAATATATTGTTCCCAAAGCCTGTTGACCGAAGAACAATCAGTACAGCGAAAATGGTTCATGTGATGATTTACTTATCTTTTCTTACCATAGCACTTGTGGGACTTCCTTTAATTATTGGACTGATTAAAAATGGCATCTTGTTTTTTCTTGTTTCTTTGATGAATGTGATTCTACTTAACCTGTTAGTAGTTGGGCTCACAGCACTTCTTTATTTGTTTATTTTACGGTTCTTTGATGGAGAAAAATTAAAAGATATCATCAATTATGTTCAAATCGGACTGTCACTTGCCATGATGGTTGGCTATCAATTACTAGTTCGTTCCTTTGAATTAATTGACTTAACGATTTCACTTGATCCACAGTGGTGGCATGTTTTAATCTTTCCGATGTGGTATGGAGCCATGATGGAAATGGTGATGAATGGTGTTTATCAGCCATTTTATCTACTCTTTTCAGCTTTAGGGGTTCTAGTTCCTCTTCTATCAATATGGCTTTATGTGAAGTTTAATCCGACTTTTGAGCAAAGCCTTCAAAAGCTTGTTTATCAGGGAAAATCGAAGGTGAAAAAACGTAGTAAACTTAAACAATGGATCCTCAGTGTAATTTGTCGCTCACATGAGGAAAAAACATTTTTTAAATTTGCTAGTTTAATGATGAAAAATGAACGAGACTTTAAATTAAAGGTTTATCCTTCTTTGGGGTTCTCAGTGGTGATTCCTTTCATTTTTATCTTTAGTGGTTTTGAAAATGATTTGGATTCTTTAGCTAGCAGTAAATCTTATCTCTCTATTTATTTTAGCTTGATTATTATCCCAACGATCATGCTACTCTTGAAGTATTCAGGAAAATACAAAGGTGCTTGGATTTATGGAGTTGCTCCGATCGATGGATTAAAACCACTTTTTAGCGGGACCATTAAGGCGTTTCTGTTTAACTTATATTTGCCGGTCTACCTTCTTTTAAGTGTTTTGTTTATTGCTTTATTCGGAGTGAGAATTCTGCCAGATCTTGTTGTTGTTTTTATTAACTCCTGTTTATATGCCGTGATCTGTTTTATGTTTATTAAACAAGCTCTTCCCTTTTCGGAATCCTTTGATGACAGTAATCAAACTGGCAACGGTTTACTAATCTTCGCATTAATGCTGTTTGCTGGACTATTTGCTGGTATACATTTTATCTCGACTTTGGTTTCTTATGGGATATATGTGTACTTGGTGGTTGTGCTTCTGTGTTTCGTATTAATTTGGAGGAAGGCTTTTGATGTGACGTGGGAGGAGGTTCGGTCTTGAAATATAAACTATAAATGATCATTGCTTTTTGTATAGTAATTCGTACAAGTAATAAAAAGCAATTTGGCAGTAAATTTGCAAATGCTTGGAGACAGTATAATTCTCCGAGCTTTTTTTATACCAAGATAAGCACCCGATTAAGTGATTTCCAAATCTTCAAGAATCGCTAGGAAATAAGCAACTATAAGCGGAGAATTTCCTTTTATTGAGGAAATAGCATAAAAAATTGATTAAATAAACGGAAAGTCTCCGCCTATTTAAACAAAAAAGATGAAAAATGACCATTTTCCTTTACTTAACCGGAAAAATTCCGCTTATATCCCAAAATCGAGTCCCATTCTTCTGTATAAAAGGAAAAACTCCGCTTAAAGCCAGGGGGACAGGTTCCTTGTCCCAAAACATCAATAACGTAGGATTGTAAAAGACTTACATGCTTAATAGGAATTAATTCATATAAAACCCAATAAAAAACTGAGGTTTTCCTCTGTCTTCCAGTGGGCTTTTAATGTAGATTCCTCGTCAATCACCCACAACATTTCTTATACTTTTTCCCACTTCCGCAAGGACACGGGTCATTTCTACCGACTTTTATTTCTTCTACACGTTTGCTATTGTTCTTATTTCTCGGTAATGCTTGTAGATTCTTCTTTTGTACTTCAGATAATTCTGTCGAGGTGTGGCCTTTGAGAAACCATTCTCTTGTGTTGTTCATGAGAAAAACAACATTATCAATTAATTTATGAAGCGTCTCCTTATTTTCAAATTCAAGCATTCTACTTAAATATTGTAGAACATCATTCGGAGAATCACCGTTCTTTGTTGCATATACGCACTCTTCTGCAAGTTGATCAGCAGCGGTCTTATCGATTTTGAAGTTTTCTGTTAGAAAGCTAACTAATTGAGCATAAACTTTATTTCGCTCAACAAACTCATATTCACCAGCTGTTAAAAGTTGATCTTTTGTCAACGGATAAAACGGAAGACTCTTTCTCGAGTTGTGTTCCTGCAACACTTTCTTTGGATCAAACACTCTTAAATGAGAGAAACCTTCTTCATCTATATAAAATTGCTTACGAAAATCATTTGCATCATGAATAACTTGAAAATAATCCCGAAGATTCAGAGGTTCTTTTGTATACTTTTCAAGCACCTCTATCAACTGATTTACATTTAACGTTCCATAATAATACAATAGACCGCCTGTAAGTTTGATCCACTCTGTATTTCTTTTAATTGTCCCCCTCGCTTCTACATTGCTTTTTAAAGCATTAATTTGTTCAATTAGTTCAGACGGGACAGCTAGAATCTTCTCTCCTTCATGAACTCCCGTGTAAATTAGTCCATTTGCACGAAAATATCTGATTTGTTCATCCGCAATGTTCAGAGCTTTGCTTCGACCTTCTTTACTAGCGATATTCGTTAATAAATGAAAACGCTCACTATCCCATAATAGATAGATCCTCTCTAGATAATGAGGAATTTCTTCTACAAGCAAGTCAATAAGCTTGTCCTTTTTCAAGTTACTTACATTTTTAATTTGCAAGGTTTTTCTTATCTCATCAAGCTCATATTTTGTATATTTACCTAGTCCTTCCTTTAATGAAAACGGAACCTTTATTTCACTCCAATACTTTTTATACTGTTTTTCCTCCTCCTGTTTTCTAAAATCCTTTACCCCTGCTATCATATTTAACATTGCATCTTCTAACTTCTTATCTGTTTTGTTGTTCATGCTTACACCTACTTTCTAAAATTGTCCTATAAATACCCAAACATACTGTTAAGAAGATGATCCTCTTCTTCTTTCATACGTTTTGAAATAATAGCTTCAATCTCAGTAATATGTCTTAGATATTGGCATTCCTTTTCTATTGGTTCATATCCATACATGTCATTGACCAAGTAGTCTTCATCTTTAATATAGATAGCATGCGGATATTTATTTTCAGTTTTAATCATCAATGCGTCAAAAACATCATATAAATTGTCATTTAATTCATCTGTGAGTGTTAAAGTGGGGCTACGGCTTTAATTATATTTGTATATGAATGTTAATGCATGTAAAGGTAGATCTTCGAGATTAGTAATCAGATAGGTTTGACCACGTACAGAAAAAAAGAGATATTCAGTCTCTTCTTTAAAAACTACACATTTTACTTTTAGTAGTTTAATAAAACGATTATAATGAGGCTTCATATCAAACAAATTTTCTTTCCCTTTTCCTTTACTCGTGCATTCCTTGCAAATGTGCTTCCGATGTCCTTTACCACTAAACTTCTCATTAGCACGGTACCGAACACAACCGAAACAGTAATGCCCTTGTTTCTTCTTTCCCATGGTTCCAACTCCAACATATAAATCTTCTTCCTTGAACTTTTTTAAAAAGATATTTACGCCTATTGTGTTTTATTATCTATGAATAGTCTATCAAAATAAACATAATAAAGAAGCTTGACTTCTATTAAATTTCTTCATTTCCCCAAAACAATTTTGCCTTTTCTTTTTGAATCAGCTCTTTGCTGGGTCTACTATCAAAGTAACAATCAAATAACATATTAAGTAATTTTATTCTCTCACCATTATCCATTTCTTCAATTGCTTTCATTATTTCATCAGCAGTCATTTTTCCACCTCTTATGTATTATTATTTATATACTTTATTTTACAGTAAAACAATCACCCAAATTCAACTAACGTGAGTACAAAAAAATGTTAACCAACGAAACTTTATCATCTTAAAAACGTATATAAGTATGTAGAACGAATGATATTCTTTATTTTGCGCTATAAGGAGTTGGAGCTTATGTTGAGTCTAAATGTAAAAAAATCAAATAACATAGTGAGTATTAAGTGGCAGTTAACGAGGGTGGAAATCCCGACATCTGAAATTATTGATGTATCTTTAGATGATACGTATGGTGGTGAGGAAAAAGAAGCTATTAGAATTGGCACACCATACGGAACTACTGATAGAGTAGTCATTAAGACGACGAAAAACACTTATATTCTTTACACGACAAATCCTACTTCCATCAAAAACAAAATACTGTCATAAAAGGCTAATATAAAAGAAAAAAGGCATACTAAGAAATCTAGTATGCCTTCTCAAAAATTTAAACTGTAACTTCCTTCTTCAAACTCTCTTCCTTCACCAACTTCTTCACAAGCTGATCAATCTTCTCGATTTCCGCACTTGAATTCTTCCACCAATTTCGGCTCCAAATTCTCGTAATTTTCCACCCTTTTGTCTCCAAAAATCTCTGTCTATAAACATCGCGCTCTTTTGCAGATGGTGCACTATGGTACATTGCCCCATCACATTCAATGCCAATGATATATTTTTCCGGTTGGTTAGGATGTACAACGGCTAAATCAATTCGATATCCAGACATACCAATTTGGGTATCAACCTTATATCCTAGGTTGGTTAGAGCTGTGTAGACTTGCTCTTCAAATGGTGAGTCGAAAATTAGGTTGCTTTCTTGCTTTTTTGTATTTTGATTTTCATTGAGCTTTGTTAAAACAGCTTCAATTTCATTCTTTCTCACATGTGAGACAGCTTTGGCGTATTCCATGTAGCTTTTTAAAAACTTTGGTCCTTCATTTTTTGTAGAGCTAACGCTTAGTTCGCTAGGTTCGATGCTTGTGACAACATGAATTTCTTCCTTTGAACGTGTTACCGCAACGTTTAAGCGATTTTCTCCGCCTTGTTGGCCGAGTGAGCCGAAGCGATTATAAACTCTACCTTCATGATTTTTCGCATAAGCAATCGAGAAAATAATAATATCTCTTTCGTCACCTTGAACATTTTCGATGTTTTTGACGAAAATTCGTTCATCCATGTCTCTGCTCATGATTTGCTGGTACAATACACCAAATTCTTGATCTTCTTCTACTTGAGCATCAATGATATCCTGGATTTTATCTTGTTGCTTCGCGTTGAAGGTGATGATTCCGACTGTTTTCGTTGGATGCTGAAGAACAGTTTTTTTCAACAAATCAACAACAGCTTTTGCTTCCACTTCATTGCATTGGTTAATCCAGCGACCGTCTACCTTATGCCATTGAATCGCTGCTGGCTGACGCAAAGGCTCAACGTTTGGGGCGATTTGGATATTTCCATTGTAATAAGCATGATTTGAGAAGTTGATTAACTCCTCGGATTTTGATCGGTAATGCCATTGCAGCATTTTTTCAGGCAGTGAACGTTTTGCCAAATTTAATAGACTTTCAGATTCTTTAAAATCATCCACTTCAGCATCATCTTCGTCATCTGAAATCACACCTCTAAATAAAGTAGAAGGAGGTAATTGCTTTTCATCTCCGGCTACTACTAGCTTTTCAGCTCGAAATGCTGCAGGAAGTCCATTTTCCACCGTACATTGTGATGCTTCATCAAAAATAACGATATCAAATAGTTCCTTTTGCAATGGGAAAATGGCCGAAACGGTTTCAGGTGATGTTAACCAAATTGGCATAACATCTAAAAGTCCATTTAATGAAAACTCGCGAACGAGCTTTCTTACTGGCCAGATCATTCTTTGTTTCCCAGTTTGATGCTTTAATTCTCGCATTGCTTTGCTGTTTGTTTGCTTGACTGAATTTAATTTTTCCAGAAGACGATTGATCAGCACTTTTACGGTAAGCTCGCGTTTTTGTAGTAATAGTGCTTTAAAATCTTCCCGTACTTTCTCGATTTCTTCTGTTCCAATTTTCGTTAAAATGGGATGCTTTGATTCAATACCATCAATCCAATGAATAAAAGCAGACTGTCTCACAATATCGACCCATTCATCAGAAAGCTGTTTATGAATATTGTGTGAAGTTTTATCTTTTAGCATATCAATCATCTTTTTGATGTTTGGTAAAAACTCATCATACTCACGATCCATATTCCGCAAATCTTCAAAGTCTTGCAGAATAAATTCATGCTTCTGCTCAATTTCGGTTAAAGGAATATCTCCTTTAGAAATTCGTTCGTGATATTTTTTGACTAATTCATCGTTAAAATAGGCTTGTAATGACTTAACTTCAGTTGACATTTTTTCCGACACTTGTGAAAGGTCAAACAGTATCTTTAAGCTCTCTCTAATACGTGGCCATTCCTTTGATGAAGTTCCTTTAAACTTTTCACCGTTCAGAAGCTCTTCAACAATCGTTTTTCCAGTGAAAGAAGTCCACCACCATAAACGTAGCTTTTGTAAGGTTCTTTTTTCCTCTGGATTCAAATCATCATAAATTTTTTCTAATTTATCGTTAATCAACCAAGTGTATTCTGGAGTAATATCATCTTGGTCAAATTCATTTAGGTAAGAAATACTTGTTTTCGCTTTTTCGATCACATTTTTTAGAATTTCCACTATTGTTAGTCGATCTTTTAGCTCTAATGAAGCAAATGATTTTCGATCTTTTAAAGGATAATCACCACTTCCAAACCGACTGTAATACGTTCCATAAGAGAAAATCTTCATTAACACATCATCTAAATTGTCTTTCATTAAAGAATGAAGAATTTCTTTTAATTCCAAAATTGCTTCAATTTCATTAATCGGCTTTCCTAACGAATATAAATCAAACGCCTTATACCCATGAGGCTGTACCTCGTATAAACCCTTTGCAATTGCATTTAACTTTGACTCATATTCTTCTATTTTAGAAGAAAGCTGAACCAACTCATTTTCATGATCACTTGCTAGTTTTTCATCTTCTAGTAATGTGTTCAGCTTTTTATACAACGGTTTTCGGTCATTTTTTTCATCGTGTAACAGCGCAACATGTGATGATAATCCTAGTGCTTCTAAGCGTTGATACACAACATCAAGTGCAGCTCTTTTTTGACAAACTAAAAGCACGCGTTTATCTTGAGATATGGAATTCGCGATTAAGTTCACAATGACCTGCGATTTACCAGTACCTGGTGGCCCATGAACAACTAACCCACGATTGCGGTCTACTTCATTAATAATTTCTTCTTGTGATGCATCTGTATCAAGAACAAAAAACTTCTCTTTTTCCGGTTTAGTAGCCATTTCCTTCTCCGTGCTACCTTCGTCATAATCAGAAGTTTTTAAATCCTCACCAGCATTCAGTAATTCACTTAAAATACCTAAATCAGCCTGTTCATCTTCAGTTGCCAATATTAATTCTTCGTAATCTTTTAATAAAGCTGAATTTCCCTGAGGGTAATTCCCTAATATCGCCATATGATCTAACTGAAATTGTCCCTTTTGAAATTCAGGAATTTCACTTTGTTTATAATCTTTAAACTTCTCAAGCTCCTGTCGATTGTTCCAAAGAATATTAAAGGAGTACTCTTTTAGCCAAGAAATTAACGTTAAAAAGTTGATCGATTTTGCTTGCTCTTCCGCTTCATCAAATATTTTCTCATCAATATCTAACCCACTAAATTTTTTGAAAGCTAAAATAAGTGTGCGGTTCAACTGAGGCTCGCCCTCATTTACATCGAGCTTCCACTGCGTACCGTTTACTTTTTCTCTCTCAAGCTTTACTGGATATAAAAACAAAGGAGCGCGTACGTATGTTCCGTCTAGCATACAGCCAGAAATGTACGGGTAACCAACATACAAATCATACAACCCTGTTTCTTCCTCGATTCCCTTTACATTTCGGTACAATGAAGTCAATTTCCCGGATAGAACTAAAGAGTCATCGTTAGAAACATCTTGCTTTACCAACACAACATTTCCTTTTCCTTCTACTACTCTTTCAACGACCGTTTTGGCATCAACTTTTTGCTTTAACTTATCAATCGAACTAATATCAAAAGCCCATTTATCATATAATTTCAAGGTCCGAATCGACCTGTTGCGTTTACTTAAATCATTTAATCGATCTTTTAATTGCGTTAATTTATCCTTCATTTTTTACCACCTATACTAAAAAATAAAAAATCATCAGTTCTCGTCTGATGATTTCTATTAAGTCATATATTAAATTATACCCCCTAAATATTTACAAGGAAAGGCAAAATTCGACTTTGGGAAAAGTATGCAAATGAGTGAAGAAGTTGCTTGTGAGTTTAGGTCAAAAACCGCAAGAAGTGTACTCGCGGTTTATTTACAGAGAATGAAAACCCTAAGTTCGACTAATTACTGTTCTACGACTATTGATTGTTTTTTAATAAATCCCGGATTTCTGTTAAGAGTTCCGTATTTTTATCAGTAGGTGCTGGCTTGTTGTCTTTCTCTGTTTCTTTCCTTTTGACATATTTGTTCATGACTCTGACAAAGAGGAAGATCGAAAAGGCAACAATCAGAAAGTCGACCACATTTTGTAAAAATTGACCATATTTAAGCTCTGCTTCCCCTATTTTTACGGTCAGATTTGTAAAATCAACTCCACCCATTAAAAGACCTACTAGTGGCATAATCATGTCATCAACAAGGGAAGAAACAATTTTCCCAAACGCTGCCCCAATTACAACCCCAACAGCCAGGTCCAGGACATTACCTTTCATGGCAAATTTCTTGAATTCATTCCACATACCTTTGTTCCACCCTTTCTTTTTAGATAGAGGTGATTATACTATGAAGGTGATGTGAAAACCAAATTTGATAAAAAATGTACACTTATATGGAAGCTAAATGGGCCTTTAAGTTAAGCAAGATAACATACTTAGTTACATCATAAAACGTAACATAATATTATTATGTTAACTTAAGAGTCAAGAAAGTAGAAAATCACTACAATTCCTACTTTCTTACTTTAAATTCTTATGTGATCCATCACAGTTAGGCATTCTTTTCGAAAGACCACATGTGCAATCAGTTAATCCCTTACCAATCAGAATTCGCTCAATACATTTCATAATCCTTGATTCTCTAGTTTTCGATTGTTTTGGCTGAGAGAAATGAAGAATATACGCTCTTTGTCGTCCCGGTGTTAATGCTTCAAAAGCCGTTTTCAAGGCAGGCAGCTCTTCAAATTTATGATGAAGCTCTTCAGGTATAGTAAACTCTGAATGCTCCTTAGCCTTCACTTCTAAACCCGCTTTTTCAACCTCAATAACTTCCAGGATATAAGCTTTCAAAATAGATTCCATTTCAATAATTTCTTGTAAATTTGTGAACCGAATTTGGCGAGCTGACTGGACATTCTCCGTTTGTTGAATGAGTATTTTCTGCGGATCCTTCAGCAAAGCACCTTTATGAAACAGAAGTGCACAGTAGTCTTTAAATCCATGGATTAACACAATATTTTTGCCATTTAACGTGTAACAAGGATGCTTCCACTTAAATTCTTCTGTTAACTCAGAGTCCTGAACGATCTCTCGTAGCTTCTCAAACTCTTCCTTCCACTTTTTCGCGGCACTTAAAAATTCATCAACTTTTGGATTTAAATTTGTATTGTTCATTTAGGTATACCTCATTTTAATTTTTCGGTCAGTAAAACAGCTAGAATTTCTCACTTTTGAATTTATAACAACACTTCTATTATATCAAGAAAATAGATAAAATACGGTTGGGATCGTTCCTTTTCTTGTAGTAACATAAAAAACGAGACTAAAGAATTAGCCTCGCAATTGTATTATGAATTTAAATTATTAGTAGGATTTCCATCCGCATCAGTACGTACATAACCTCCACCCTCTTCTTCACTCAGATTGACAGAAGTATCTCCATCTCCATCTCTCCAATAACCATCAATCCATACACCATCACGCCAATGACCTTCTACGTAATGAGGTTGTACATGGTGTGTTCCGGGTTGTTCTGATGTTTCTATTGAAGTTGCTGCTTCTGTGTGAGCCACATGAGGTTGGACTTGATGCACATTAGATGCTCCTTCTGTCCCTGCATTTGCTACATTTTGATGATCGTTAACTTGTTCAGCACCATCTGCTCCATCAACTAAATCGATCACCCCAACAGCAAGTGTCCCGATCGCCACTGTTTTTCCGATATCTCGTAATCCTTGCTTTACTTTTAGATCATCGCCGTCTCTAAATCCTTCATATGTAGATTTTCCACTATGATAGGTATTTTTAGCAGTGTGATAGACACCCTTTGCTGTTCTACCTATCGAATCCGCCATATCGTTTAATCCTTGATCCTTTTTATGTTTATCTTCTTGAATCAAACCTGATGCCGTATTCCATGCACCATCTGCCACTTGTCCGACCGTATCACCCGCAAATTCGGATGCTTTTTTAACCCCATCTCCTACTTCTTTAATAAACTTACTACCTGTTACATCTCCAACAACATTAACTGCCCCACCAATCACAGTTCCTGTTGCTTTACCTGCGAATTTACCAACATCTCTTAAAAATCCCATATATGTGTTCCTCCTCTATATTATAAGAATCAAAAAAGACCCACCCAAATAGGTGGATCATACCGACGTATCATTCTCCATCTTTTTAGGCGACTCGGCCACCATAGCATTTGCTTTAGGCCCGTAGTTTTGCGTCCCTACTTTTAAATAGGTTTGCCGTTATCTAATGGTGTGTATGTTATAGGATAATTTTACTAGATAATAGATTGTTTTTAAATAAAAATTTGCTAATAAATAATTATAATAGATTTGTCTTTGAGCTCTATTTTTAAGTATTTCGATGTAATTAGAATGGAATTCAAGTCATTGAGGTTTATTGGATTTCTTTCTTGATTTTTTCGAGTAAAAGATTTAAGCAAAATAAAAAAACACCCCCATGATTTATTGGAGGTAAGTACGTGTAGCCTTATTAAGAAGAATAAGCTCATCCAGTTTACTTTTTTATTTTGTAATTTTTATGATTCACAATCGTTTTCAGTGGTTCATTTTTTTCTTTTGACATACCGTAATCGACCATTACAGAATTTTCCCTAATCCCTAATACGACACCTTCATAGGTTTCACCCTCGCGTTTAAAGGATATTACATCACCAATTTTTGCAGTCGCCATTTATATCACCTCGCTTTTTTATCATGTCCAAAAAGGGCAATGAAATACGGACTTAATTTTCTATCATTTTGTATGAATACCCACTTTTCTTGATATTATAAATTATAACTTGATATTCCTCTGAGTTAGTTTAAGACTTATTGTGTATATCTGAATTAATTTATTATTAGGTGTGAGTCATCGAGATCAATTGGAACCCTGTTATAAATTAGTTCTAGCATTCCTTTACTACTTATTTAATATTAGCTAAACGAGAAGCACTATATGTTTCACCAATTTTAAACTTGAAGCCTTTCTCCCTAGTACCTACTCCATATTATCCTATTTATTAAATTCCTTAATTTCTCTCCACGAATTAAAGTAATTTGCATTTTGACCCTCTCTTTCATGGACTACTCGACTTTTCTTATCTTCAAACTGTTCTTTGTTCAAACAAGCAAATGATAAATCTTTGAAGTTATATCCAACAACAACATCCACATCTTTCATCTTTTGTTTTTGTACTTCGAAGGTTTCAAATGCATCGATTTTGTAAACTTGATATGGTAAGGTTGAATCTTTGTAGGCATTTTCGAATTGTAAATGCTTTACTCTAATCCTTACTACTTCCTTTTCACCTATTGGGACTGATATGTGATAAGGGAAATCATGATTAGACGTTCTAGACACTTTATAGCCTTCAGATTGTAATAGATCAGATACACGTTGTATAGCTATTTCTTGATCGTACTTTTTCATAGTGGTGTTCTTAATTCTAGGTAATTCAAGAACACTTTTATCAATACCAAAGGATAAATAATCTAAACCAAACTTCTTTTCCATCCCATTTGAAATCAATCTGGTTATCATTCTTATACGCTTTAATTCTTCAGTTTTAATAAAGAACTTACCTTTCAACCAACCATTAGCATCAGAATCTACCAAGAGCTGATTCATATCATCATAAATATTTAATGATTTTAAGAATTTTCCTTCTAATCTAAGTTCAACATATTTAATTGGTACTGGTTTTTTTTCATCATGAGGATATTTAATTCCCCCATATTGTATTGTTCCAATTTGTTCACTAGATTCGAATAGTTCCTTATGGGTAAATAGTTTAATTGATTCCTTACTTGATAATGGGACTTTGCATTGTAAATGAACCTGATTAAACAGAAAAATTATTTTCAAAAAGAACTTCTGTGCTTTTTCATATGGATGAATGGATTCACGCATAAAACTCCCCCACTTTCGACTTTAAGTATAAGATCATCTATTTCATTTCAAAATCAGCCTTACTCTCTCCCATATATGTAAGTACTCCATTGGTATATGTCAAAATTCAATTAGCTTTTTCGATTCGATCATTTTGTTGTTTTCTTTCTTCAACTACTTCATCCAAATACTGAGTATCTTCATTCAATTTCTTAGCTTGGCGAGCAACCAGTCGCATTTCTTCAAAGAAGTTTTTTGCTTTAATAATGCCAGGCTCCGGTCCCCTTCGTTTGGTGCTCTGAGGTGCGATTATCTCTCCCTCTATTTCACGCTTTACAACCTTATTTTTTAATAAGGAATGTTTTTTATAAAAGTTCCAAGCAAAAGTCACAATTTGATGTGTGTTACGATAGTTGATCGACAACACCTTTGATCTCCCTTGAAAGCTTAACCCCGTGTCTTGAAGGTATGATCGTTTACGGTTGTAAATGGTTTGTGCTCGATCTTCCACTAAAAGTAGAGATTGTGTTTGTTCATTAATAAGCAAACTAACTAAACGTAGCCAGTCCGCTTCAAAATCTTGCCCCTCATCTATTAAAACTGCATCATATGTGGGGAGGATAGCTTCTTTCTTTTCTAGCTTTTCAATGATAGTAGGAAGTTGATGTTCACTAATTTTCAAATCATGTTTTAACCAAGCATGAAAGTTACGAACAGTAATATGTTTGTTTTGAATCGTATTTGTAGCAGGATCAAAATCAAATAAATCTTCAGGTTCGTTTAATATATGTGTGGTGTAGCTTGAAGCGGCAAAACGATCATCCTAGCTAGTAGGGCTAAAATGTTATACCACCATTTTTTCATTTCCTAGAATCCCCAAAGTTTTGTAACTATCCATCGAAGGTTTAACTGTCCCCCTAACAAATTTGTTTTCACAAGTCTGTCTTACACATAATGAATAAAAAGGTACTTCTGGTATTTATCATTTGTTAATCAAAAAAGCGTTATCCTTGTTGGATATCGCCTTCACTTCAAAATTCATAAATATTACCTATATCCTTAGTAATTAACTAGCTTGTTTTAGAGAATTCTCTCGTTTTACTTTTTTCTTATAGATGAATTTAGAAATTGAAATACTAATTTCATATAAAAGAAATAACGGAACCATGACAATTAATGCAGATATAAAATCAGGGGGAGTAACCAGAGTTGATATAATGGTTAACAGTAAATATGCTAGTTTTCTTGTTTTAGCTAGTTGTAATGGATTTATAATCCCTATTTTTGTAAGTAACATAATTAATATAGGCATTTCAAATAAAAATCCTAAAGGTAAGGTTAGATTTAATAAAAACTTGAAATACTTATCAACCGTGTACATTGTATTCATATGGTCTGCAGCTAACGTACTCAAAAAGGAAAATACATTCGGAAAAAGGATGAAGTAACCAAATGAAATCCCAATTAAAAAGCAAAATAAGATAAGAGGTATGTAGAGTATGATTGTTTTTATTTCATGTTTTTCTAAACCTGGGCTCACAAATCTCCAAATATGATAGAAGACTATTGGGGTTGAACATACTAAAGAAAACGATCCAGCAATCATAAAATAGACCCATAAAACATCACTTGGTCCTAGAATTGTAAGCTCCTGTTCAGCAGAATAAACAATTACGTTATAGATTTCTTCCACAAATAAAAAGGCAAGAACTAAAAATAAAACAAAAGAAACTAAAATAAAAATAAACCTCTTTCGTACCTCTTCTAGATGTTCCACCACATTCATTTTCGTCATACTCATTTTTTCACATCCTATTTACAAATAAGGAGATGTAACATGTTGATTACATCTCCCCTTTTATGATTATTCTTTTACCTTTTTTGTTGTATCTTCTTCAGAATCTCCAGAAACTAAATCTCGTGTGGCACTTTTAAACTCACTTAGTGTCCGACCAAAGGCACGACCAATTTCAGGTAATTTAGAAGGACCAAAAATAACTAATGCTATAATTAGGATTAATATTAAACCTGGTACTCCAATATTTTGGATCATACAAAATGCCCCCTATTTTTATTTGCCTTTATAATTAACCTCAGCTTCGATCTCTATTAACCAATCTGAATTTACTAAACTATCAACTCCAACTGTTGATCGCGCAGTTTTAACAGGATTCTCTTTTGTATTAAAGAATTTTGCATAAGCATTAAACCAGCCTTGATAATCTTGTTTGTTCCCTTTGTTCGGATCAGGTGTTATATAGACTCTTAGGTATGTAACATCAGACATAGAAAGTCCTTTAGCCTCAAGATCATCTTTAAACTTTGACAAAATGCCAATTGCTTGTGTTTCTGTATCTCCATATCTTTCATAAGCTGTTTTTCCATCTTTGTTTAACAGTGGAGGTACCGTCCCACTATAAGATAGTGTGTGATAATTATGAGGTACTGCAACAGAACTAGAAATAGACGAGCTTGCACTACCGAAAAAAGTAATTTTATTCGATTTTAAAGCTGCCTCTTCACTCCCTGCACTTGCAGAGAAACACGCTATAAGACTTGTACCTATAATAGCTGAGGCTGCTATCGTTTTAACCTTTTTTTTCATCCTAAAACTTCCCTTCCAAATAATTTTTTTTATCCTGCCTTAACAACATTTCCTTCTTTCATGACTTCTTCATGAATACGACTTACAACTATTTGTGCAGATTCAATTGCGCCTGCCATCCAGCCTGTTAGATAACTTAGGTGTTCACCAGCTAAATGAATCCGTCCTTGAGGTTGGTTTAATATTGGGTAATAATTTTTTAGATCTGAATCAGAATATGAAGCCCATCCTCCCTCATTGTATTTAATTTTGTGCCATGCAACGGAGAATGAACTTTCGA
This sequence comes from Metabacillus litoralis, assembly GCF_003667825.1. Lineage (NCBI taxonomy): Bacteria > Bacillati > Bacillota > Bacilli > Caryophanales > Bacillaceae > Metabacillus > Metabacillus litoralis. Next base: position 1,383,995 of record NZ_CP033043.1, read on the forward strand.
AATTTTCAGTATACTGAGGATGGATCTTTGCTCCCTGTTTTAAAGCAAGCGCTTCTCTTTGAGAAAGTGACAAATTACCATATTTAACTGCATTGCTTCCAAAGTTATAGTAACCTATTAAAATACCTTTTGTTGAGAGGAAGTCATTAGATGGATACCAAATTTGTGAAATATCCATGTTTGTTGTGGTAATACCACCAAGAATGCGCTCCTCGTTCTCCCAGAAACGATCTTTAAACTGCAGTGCAATTTTTCCAGTTGTCGCGTAATTAATATTCTTGATTGCATTTTTCATTTCTGCTGTAAAGTCAGCAGGAATATTTTTTAACACAGGTAATGGAATCGTACAAACACAATAATCACCGATTATTTCTTTCTTTTGTCCATTTTCAGATTTATAGACAATTCTGACACCTTCAGAAGATTGTCTTATCTCAGTTACTTCCACACCAAATGTAATTTTTCCATGAAGCTTATTTTCAAAGGCTTTCGGGATTTGATCCATACCACCAACTGGTTGAAACATAAGCGGCTGTTGTTGAAATGAATAATCCCCACTTATACTGTGCATCATTCCTGATTCAAGTAATTCTTTAAAGTTATTAGGTTTGTTAATTGTACCTGGTTTCAAACCTCCCCCAGGTAATTCCTGATAACCTCCTCTAGAGGATCCAGTATAAGTAAAGTCTGATTTTAAATCTCCTTCACTTTTTAAATAAGATTTAATCCTTTCGATATCCTCACTAGTTAAAGTCTGATCTAATGAGCCGTGGTTTGCCTTAGCCAATAGCTCTGAGATATAACCTCTCGCATCTGCTTTTACGGTACCTTTTCGAATTTTTTTTCCAGATAAAGGCCCGACACCTTCCTGGTAGTAATAAGAAAATTCATTGTTATTACAAAAGACCTCCAACTCAACTCCGAGCTCTTTACAGTAATCAAGTGTTACATGATGCTGTGGTATCCTAGCAGGTCCTGCGTTCATGTATTGCCCTTTTTCAAATTTTGCCGTCTGCCTAACACCGTTTATTTCGGTTTCTTCCGTACCTTTTCTTACTGTCCAATTACGCCCACCAGATCGTTTTCTCGCTTCAAGAATTTTGCAATCATATCCGGCTTTACCTAATTCATAAGCAGCTGTCATTCCTGCGATACCTGCACCTAGAATAATGACTTTTTTTCCTATTTTATTCCCATTTGATAGATCGCTTTTCTTAGGAGACTTAAATTCTTTCGCACTTGCCATTACAGGACTTGCAAACATCCCAAGAGACTCCATAGCTCCCCATACTGCAACAGCACCCCCTACTTTTCCAACCTGTTCTAAAAAGTCTCTTCTTGTTATTTCTTTTTGATGTTTTTTTGTCATATCTTTACCCCTTTCTATTAGAATAAGATAATCATAAGGGGAATAGTTTATAATACATACAACCTTGGGAGAGTATCTACCAAAAAATAACAAAAATAATATATTATACCTAAAATTCAAGATACTATTGTTTGCTTTTTCTATTAAATTAGCTAATTAGTCATGCAAATTCACATAATTTTTGGGAGCAAAAAATAGGTCTGTAGAACTGTGAGAAAAAACATTGGTAAGATCAATACTTTTAAAACAGCTAAAAGATCTAAATCCTTTCAAAGTCATTTTTTATGTAACAGTCTATTGTAAATATCTTAATAATAACTCATGAAATGGTAAGCATAAGAACACCTATATATATCTACCTAGGTTAAAATTGTGGTAGCAATTTTTACCAAATAAAAATGAGGTCATCATTTGAAGCAAAAATTTTTAATATTTATCTCAACTTTGACTTTTTGGTTTGTTTTTGGCAGACCGCATTAATATTCAGGTATTTTTGAAGGAAGCACTGGTAAGGTTTCTTGAGCTTCCTTCGCTTAGTGAAACGAAAGAAGCAAGAGATTCGTCCCCTTGCTTCTACAGCAGCGGCATGGTGAAATTCATCGACAATGATATAATCGTAAAATTCACTCGTTGTTTTTTCATATAACTTTTTACTGTTAAAGCTTTGAATACTTGTAAATAAAGTATCTAACGATGATGGAACATGATTGCCTACTAGCATTTCACCAAAGTTTTGGTCTTTTAAAATCCCGCGAAAGGTATCTAATCTTTGTTTTAAAATTTCCTCTCTATGAGCTACAAATAAGAATATTGCTCTATTCCCATTACTTGTATAAAATCGTTTGAAATCAAATGCAGATATAACGGTCTTTCCAACCCCTGGAGCCGCAACAACGATATTCTTATATCGACCAAACACCATACGTTCAACCTCTAGCTTTTCTAGAATTTCCTTTTGGTAATGAAATGGTCGAATATCAAAGACAAAACTCAAATCTTGGTCAGTTGGTTGCTTCTTTTTAGATAAAGCTTTCCGAAGTAACTCCTGATCTTGCTGATTTGTATAATCAAATGGTTGAAATTCCTTGTCATTCCAATAGCTTTCAAATGTAGCTTCAAATTTTCTAACGATATCAAAGGAATCCTTCTCCGTTACCTTCAAATTCCACTCTAGCCCTGAGGTTAACGCAGGATTTGATAAATTGGAAGAACCAATATATGCAGTTGTAAAGCCTGTGTCTCTTTTAAAAAGGTAAGCCTTTGCATGAAGTCTAGTTCGTTCAACATCATAGGAAACCTTGATCACTGTATTAGAAAGCTTACTCAATTCTTCAATCGCTTTAAAATCAGTCGCTTCCATATACGACGTGGTAATAACTCTTAACTCTCCACCTCGATCAGTAAACTCCTTCAATTCCTCAATAATTCACCTAACGCCACTCCACTTAATAAAAGAAACAAGCATATCTATTTGATTAGAAGTCAAAATCTCTTTCTTTAACTCCCCAAGCATATTTGGCTCATAATTTGATCCAGTAAATAAAGAGCTTTGCGAAATTGGTGTTACTGGTCGAATAACTTCATCCCTTCTAATACTCTTTATAGAATTAAGACGTGAATAAATCGAAGTAAGAACTTCTCCCTCTTCCTCAATTTGTAAGCTTCTAAACTCTTCATCATCAAGCTTCATACTAAGCAGCTCAATGATCTCATTACACACCTTAATTTGTTGAAATAATGCTTCAGAATCTTCATTTTGATTTTCTCTAAGGGATTTTAGTGCTTTTCTTGTGATTGTAGATATGTAGGAAGAAAGCATTTTTCTAGCTTCTTCTATGTCGAGCTTTTCTTTTCCTAGTTCAAATGAGCTATTATCAAGGTTTGCTAGTTCATTTTTTAATTTCTTATTTATGATTTCTTCGTAGATTCCTAGTTTGAGCGATTGCACCTCGGATAGAACACTTTTTTATCCTTATTTTAACAGAAATTGATATATACCTGTTTTAGTCTCATGATTACAGAAAAAAAGAAATGAAAAAGTAGGAGGATTGATGAGGAAACTATTTAGCTTACTTCAGCGAATATAACAATTATTCAGGAGACGTATCTTTCTAATTTAAATTGTTTGATAACGTTATTAAAGCAGGAACGATAGAAGGGGCGATTTACTACCTATCCTCAATTCAATGAACACCGATAGTTGACTCTATAAAATAAATAATATACATTTATTTTATAGAGAATCTCTAAATGTCGATGTTGGATCACTATTATCCAACACTATTTTGACATGCATAGAGTTTCCGACTGCCAATCTGAACCCTATGCACATCAAATAGAAATGACATTTGTCTTGGAAAAAAAGTACTCTTTAACCTATTTGAATCACTTCGGAGGATTGTAGTTTATCTATAATTCTCGAAGTGGACCCTTTTAAGTTATAGCATTCAACATAGTCACGAATTGGACGTTTAATATGATCTACGACAAATCTTTGTCCATTAATGTTTAATTTGCTTAAGTTTGAATATAGCTTATTAATCTCTTCTTTCACTTCTGCATCATTAAACGTATAGTGACCTGCAATATCTAGGATTTCCGCAGATAATTCGTTATCTTTCATAATTTCTTCAACTGTTAAATTCCTTTGATCTCCGACCATCCATTTTCTCCAACGTTCACTTTTAATTGCATGAACTAAAAGGGTTTTTCTTATTTTAGATTGATCCTCAATTAAACCATAATCTACTAATCTTTGTTCAACTTCTGCAAGTTTTAAATATGCTCTTGTTTCCTCTGTTCCATACTGTGGAGCAACATTTGTTGCAACAATATTGGAAGGTATATGCTCCATTAGTGTTACATCATCGAGGTAGTCTCCATTGTGTTCTTTTAATCCGACCCCGTACTTTTTTGCCATTTGCGCAAGCTCGTATGCATTATGGAAATTAAACGTTCCAGCTTGTTCTGTTTTTCTTGTCAACGTTCCTGTTTGACCCACAATAAACGTTGGCATTGGAAGACCTTTACTTCCAAGTTCTTCTTTTAATCTATTAATAAAAGTTTCATACGTTTCTGTGGATGTTAACCCTCCATTTGTTTCTTCTGTCCCTACTTCATAGCCGATTTCAGGTAAGTTTCTTTCTGTTCTTTCCTTTTCACAGTACTCAATTAGTTCAACCGTTCGACTAATGACCGTTTCTAATGGAACAACTTTCCCTACTTCAAACGGATCTTTCGTAGGATCAATCATCAGCAAGTCAAAACCAGCTTCAATATCTGCTAGATAAGATTTCTTTCCATACTCCATCGCTTGTTCTGCGGGTAAATGATCGTTTCTTTCTTTATCTCTTTGCCAAGGACCACCATGATCGCGACAGACATAATAGAGACCATCAAATTCTGTTTCCTTAGCCGTATTGCGAATGGCTTCTACAAAGGTTTGTTGATTCCAACCATTTACATAGCCACCACCTAATTCGTCCATATCAACCTGATTACGACTAGCAATAAACATTACTGGAAAATCCTCGTCTCTAGCTAATTCAAAACTTGCTTGTAATAGATTAGCTGACATTGGTCCAATCCCAAGTAATGTAGCGCCTTTCCCTTCTTTTTGAAGCTCCAATATCGCTTCTACAGTTGATTTAATCGGTACATTTTTCACGTTCATTCCTCCTAAATTACTTTTTGTTAGACTGCTTCTGTTACATTCTTTTTATCTTCTATAGTTGGCTTTGCTACAACATCTGGTTTTGTAAAATGTAATATACCAGCGGTTACAACTGTTCCAATTAACATTGCTAAGAAGTACCACAGTTTCCCATCAACAGCACCAATAACAATTAATCCTCCGTGCGGAACAAAGGTTCCAACATTATGAAGCATTCCTAGTCCCCCACCAACAGCACTACCAATCATGATCGCAGGAATTACACGTTTCATATCTTTAACAGCAAATGGAATAGCTCCTTCTGTTATACCGATTAACCCCATGAATCCGGCACTAACACCCAATCCACGTTCTTCCTCAGTATATTTTCTTCTTGAAATGAAGGTAGACAAAGCCATCCCTAATGGCGGAATTGCTACTGCAATTCTATGCGCACCATTGGGTTCAAAAATTCCTTCAGCCATTAATGCTAATGTAAACGCTGTAACTGTTTTGTTAATTGGACCACCCATATCAATTGCTGTAAAAGCTCCAATAACTATGCCTAATATGATTGCACTACCACCTTGTAGCGATGCAAATAGAGTAAATACACCATCAACAAGACCTGCTAGAGGATTAGCCAAGAAATAAATATATCCCATGCAAGTAATAAACGTTGTTATGATTGGTATGATTAAGATAGGCATAATCGTCTTGATTGTGGTTGGAACTTTCCATGTCTTAACATACTTTGCGATATACCCCGCAACAATACCTAAAATCATAGCACCGAGGAAGCCCGTCTTAACTCCATCAAGACCAACAGGGTTATTGGCGATAAAGCCCGCTATCATCCCTGGAATTAATCCTGGTTTTCCCGCAATAGAATATGCAATATACCCTGCTAATATTGGAATCATCATCGCAAAGCCAGCAGAACCTATTACATTTAAGTTTTGAAGAAAAGGATTTGTAACAACCATTCCTTCATCAGTTGCCGTTCCGGATGCTAATGCAATCGCTAGAAATATCCCACCTACTACTACTGAAGGCATCATGAAAGAAACACCTGTACTAAATGCCTTTTTAAGCTCTTCCCCCACTCTTTTCCAATTGGTTGCCATAGTATTTCCTCCTATAAATTTTCTAATTGGTCTACGACACCCTTTACATTCTTAATGACGTTTGAAGGATCCAGGGTTAAAACCTTACCTTGGTCTTGTTTTTCCTCAAATCGTTCTTCTCCTTCAATTCCAATCGCAATGGCTAAAATAACTGCATCAGCACCATTAATTTCTTCTTCTGTTAACTCATTGTCGATTCCCATTCCACCTTGAGTTTCAATTTTGACTTCATAGCCTCGCTTTGCACATTCCTTTTCTAATGCTTCTTGTGCCATATAAGTATGTGCAATTCCTGTAGTACACGCTGTAACCCCAACAATTTTCACTTTACATTCCCCATTTCTTCAGCATAAATATTTTCTTCAATGCATTTTAATAGCTGATAGGCTTCATTAACCGTTTCAGCTTCAAGTAAGCTACTTCTAAAATTTTCATTCATTAGATTCTTACTAATTTCAGCTAAAATTTTTAAATGCAGCTTATCTTTTTGATCCATTGGAACACCAATCATAAAAATTAACTGTGCTTTTTCCTTGTTATTTTCATCCCATATTATTGGCTCCTTAGTTCTCATAAAGGTAACAAAGGGAGATATAACAGCATCTGATTTACCATGAGGGATACTTACATTAAAACCAACTGTTGTTGGAAATACTTCTTCTCTCTTTAGAACAGCATTTACATAAGTATCAACATCATTAATCATTCCAGTCTTAAACACATCTTCACTCATATTTTTTATGATCTCATTACGGCTTGTTAACTCATTATTTAAATAAATGAACTCTTTCTTTATCAACGTTATCACCTCCTTCAATTAGATGTAATATTCCTGTTGCTGTATTAGCTGATAAATATTCCTTAACACTCTTTCTTGTTTCTATCAATTTATAGATATCACTTAGTATGTTTTTAACGTTTTTAAGGTCATTAGGCGAAATACAAATGAGTATAACTGTATCAACTTTCGTTCCCCCCCAATCAAGCATATCCTCTGTGGTTAAAATCAAGATTCTTGTATTAACCACAAATTTGGGCGTACCATGGGGAATAGCAACTCCTGTATCCAAAGCTGTTGTTCCCACCTTTTCTCGGTTGTAGACAGACTCTTCGAATCCAGGTAGAATATCATTTGACTTTTTTAGCTTCTGAATTAAAAAATCCAATACTTCCTTCTGATCTCTCATTTTATTATTTAAGAAAATAGAATCCGCATGAATAAACTTTGATAAGTGCGGAATATCTGGATAATTACCTAAGACTTCCTTTTGTTCTTCTTTTATTAAAAATAGGTCTGCATAAAAGTTTATAATGTTTTTAATATCTGTATTGGATACTAATGGAGAAACATAGATTACTGGTTTAGTAGTAATCTTTATTGGAATTGCTGAGATGATAAAATCAACAGTTTCAATATTTATTTGATAAAGCTTTTCAATTTGAATAACTTCTATTACACATAAAGCGGGTAGGACTTGCTTTACTTTGTTTGCAATTAGCTCAGAAGTACCAATTCCATTAGGGCAAACGATTAAGACTTTTCTATAACTTGTATTTCTTTCTAATGCTGCTTGAAAATGAACCATCATAAATGCTACTTCATCTTCAGTTAAATGGACATCAAATGCTTCTTCAATTATCGATGTGACAAACCAGCTAACACCCATCATGACTGAATATTCATCTTTGATTTGATTCAATAGAGGATTTTTTACGATAATGCCTGTTTTCATTCGATAAATCATAGGTATTATATGAGAAACTAACCCTTCAAATAGCTTCTTATCCTTTGTTAAGTCCACTTTCAGCACACTACTCATTTTCTGTATAATTTCTACAACAAGAGTTGTATATTTTTCGGTAATTGAATTTAGCTGATAAAGAGGTTCAATTCCAATTGCAACTAAATATTGATTTAGGTAGATTGTATCTTCAGTTGTAAAAAGTACTGATAATTCTTGTTGTATATCATCGAGGATATTTTTAGCTAATAAATATGTTTTGAGGTTGTTTACTTCATCAAAGATAAGGCTATTATTTATTACTTCTGAATGATGTTTTTGTTTTGAGGCCCTATAGCAGAGGACCACAATTGTATTGAATAGGGTTGTTAAATAATGTTCGGCAATCGGGTTGGCTAAACTTTTTTCAACTTTCCTCACTGCGCTAAAACAAGTATTTACGATTTCAGTTGGATAATGTTGAATTAGTACATTTCTAAATTTATCAATTCCAGGATTATCCTCAACTTTGGACTTTTTATACAATTCTTCATTAAATATTTTTAAAGTATATTGTATTTGGGATTCTGTTCCCGTTATATAGGTTCCCTTTTGGTCCCCCTTAATTTCTACAGTGTAACTATTTAAGTCTGAATGAATCTTCTCCATATCAGCAGCAATAGAAGATTTGCTAACAAAAAATTGATCAGATAATCCCTGATATGATAGTACCTTTTCCTCTATCAACAGCATTTTGGTAATTTGTACTTTTCTATCTTGAGGTGAAAGATCTTGAATTTCCCCATTTTTAAATTTGGTTTTTAAATATTTTAGAACATCCAATTTTTTATTCATTTCCCCACTTATTTTGATTCCCATGCTAGGTTTCTTTTTAAGCATTAGCCCAAATTGACAAATGAATTTTTCCAATCCTTTTAAGTCGTTATGTAGTGTTCTTTGAGAAACTTTCAACATATCAGAGTAGTATTTAACTGTTTTATACTCTTGATTACTTAGCATCGTTTTTATTAAATGATATTGCCTTTTTGATAGTTCAATCATTTTCCCACCTCCTTTAGAATTGCATTATTTCCATTAATAACACAATTGCAAGTTTGCTAAAAGTTTGTTAGCGCTTTCTTGATCTTATGTACTCATTTTATCATGTTATTTTATTTCGTTAATAACAGGTTATTACAACATCATTGTTGCAATTTTTAAACCTTGATTGTGAAATAAATATGTTATCATATTAATAAAGGCTATAAAAAGGGAGAGGAATGTGTATATGGATACTATCATTTTTGATGTAGATGACACGTTATATGATCAATTAAAGCCATTTAAAAATGCGTTCACTTCAAATTTTAAACATTTAACTGATATTTCGATTGAAAAACTCTATATTTCTAGCAGAAAGCATAGTGAACGGTTATTCGATAAAAGTGAAGCAGGAACTGTCTCATTACTAGAGTTACATACCTATCGGATCATGGCTGCATGCAAAGAGTTTGAAATTGAAATTAACGAAAATGAAGCTATTACCTTTCAAAGGACTTATGAAGAAGAGCAAAAGAAGATCACTCTTTATCCAGAAATCGAAAGGTTATTAGAATTACTAAGTCATAAAGGAAAACAGCTTGGTATTCTAACAAATGGACCTCACCAGCATCAACTGATGAAAATTAACCAGCTTGGTTTAACCAGATGGATTCCCGAAGAACATATTTTTATATCCGGAGCAATCGGAAGTGCAAAACCAGCTCTTCTTGCTTTCGAAACCGTTGAAAAAAAGCTTCTCTTAAATAAAAATCATACCGTGTACATTGGAGATTCATTTGATAATGATGTAATAGGCGCAAAGAAAGCTGGATGGTATTCAATTTGGATGAATCATCGAAAAAAAGACATCCCCCTATCATCCATTCAACCTGATAAAATCATCCATACACCTAAAGAATTATTAGATTTAATGGTTGCTACTCATAACATTCGTAGCTAATAAAGAGAAAGCCAACATTTCCTATTATTTTTGGAGGGTTGGCTTTTGTTTTATTTAAAGTATGGGAAATGTAATGTGTATCCCGGATAATTCTAATAAAATACTTCATCCCCGGTAATCTAATCATTCAAAACGTTACTCCTTATTACCTTTAAGTACATTCTTCACAATGTCAGTTGATATTAAAATTTATGCTGCGTAGAATTTGTGTAATGTACATTAATTGTCTACTACAAACTATAAGATTACTACTCCAAAAACAATCTAAGCATTTTCACAAAAAACAAAAAACACCCCAAAACATTGATGTATTAACATTTAGGAGTGTTTTTTGTTTTTTAAAATTAACTCAATTTCATCTATAGATACCGGTGGTCGGAGTCGAAATTGGGCAAAAGGTATTGAGTTTATAAGAATTTGTACGAGCGATGTGTAAAATTTGTGTAAAAATATATCTTAGGCTACAAAAACTTATGAATAGTTTTAAATTCACCTTACTTAATTCCCAAAAATTAATTTACTAATGGTTTCTTATACTTAATGGTATACGCATTTTTTCATGTTCATTTCACCCACACTATAAAAAATTATATAATACAATTACACTTTTCAAATAAAATCTTTAATTCCTTTAATCTCAACTCTATTTAAGTATTTTAAGGTTGTGTCTATATCATATACATACTCAGCAGATTGTTCTTTTCTAAACTTTGATGGGAGGTATTTTTGATACTTTGAAAAGGAGACATCTGGTACGATCTCTTTCAGTTGCAATATTATATCTTTATCGTAAAATTCGCCATTCTTAACATGATTAATCACTGCTGTTATTTCAGATAATTCAGGGAGCATATCTCTATTCTCACATTTTAATTTGAAACCCTTCCAAGTTAAATTACTTATATCAAAACAATTGTTAGAAGTACGAATAGAATTGGCTATTGTATAATTTACTTTATTACCAGCATATGTAGTAAAAATATAACCATCTTTTCTTTCTTCAATGATTAAAGTGTTATCTTGTAATCCTGACATCCTTAGTTCTTCACGATATCTAGATAGGACTAATAATTCATTTGAATTTAAATAATTATACTTCTCTTCAGAAGTAACTATTTTTAAAATTTCTTGAGCAAGTTCATAAGGAAAAAACCTACTATCTGACATCCATCTTGGTGGTAGAGAGTGCTTTGCTTCTTCTACATAAACAATTGACCGTTCATAATCAATTTTTAATGTTTGCCAGTGGGCTCCTGCAAGAGTGAATAGAAATTCATCTCCAAGTGCATTAACATACCATCTCTCCAGAGTACCAATTGTTCTATTTTTAAAGCGTACCGTAAACTCTTTATTTGTTTCAAAGGTTGTGTAAAGTTCCATAAAATTACTTCTTCCAAATTTCTTTTCTGTTTCGGAATTAATAAAGATATTGTTCCTTTCAATTTGGATAAATTGTTCTTCTAGCATGTGATTTAATAGATCATAATAATCTGGTTGAGATATCGCAGAAAATGAATAGGACTTAGTCAAAATCTTGTAGGCTAGTTCTTTATTTATTCCCATATATGCTAAAGAAAGCATCAGAATCTGATGAAACATTAAATCAAATGACTTTTTAGTCACTTGAACATTTTCTACCCAACCTCTCATTGCCAAATTAAGAATAGCAATTGATATTACAAGTTTTTCCTCTTTTGTTGGAAAAAACACAAAATGTCCTACACTCCCCTTACGCCGCCCTGTTCGTCCCATCCTTTGAAGAAAAGATGAAACGGAATAGGGTGAATCAAGTTGTAATACTACATCTAAGTCCCCTATGTCAATCCCTAATTCCAGAGTACTAGTTGCAATAATAGTGCTGTTTTTACCTAATTTGAATTTCTCCTCAGCAACTTCCCTAAAATATTTATTAATAGACGAGTGATGAACATATGATTCTATTCCCTTTTCCTGTAATACATTTTTAATTCCTTCTGCACCAGTTCTGCTATTAGAAAATAATAATGCTTTCTTCCCAAAGGCTCTTTTATACACTTCATTTCCTATTTGTTCTTCATCATAAACATATTTAATTTCTATTTTCTTTGGCTTGTTTTCTTTAGGAGGGTCAATAACACCTCGTTGACGTTTACTGCTACCTTGTAGCCATTCACTTATTTGTTCAGGATTTCCGACTGTAGCAGATAAACCAATACGTTGAATATCATGGTTAGAATATTCTTGTATTCGTTCTAGAACTGCCATTAAGTGGACTCCCCTTTCTCCATCCGCAAATGAATGAATTTCATCTATTACTATTGACCTTACATTTTTAAACAGTTCACCTTTGTCTATTCTTTTGTTCAATAAAATAACTTCTAAAGATTCTGGAGTAATCATCAAAATACCCGAAGGTTCCTTGAAATACTTTTCTTTTTCCCCTCTTTCCACATCACCATGCCACTTAAAAGCATTCCGATATACAAAAGAGGAAAGTTTATTGAGTCGTTCTTCTTGATTATTTAATAAAGCCTTAATAGGAGAAACATAAATAACCGAAAGGCCTTCTAGCCCTTCGGTGTGTATATTATGGAGTATTGGAAAAAATGCTGCTTCAGTCTTTCCGCCGGCTGTTGGTGCTAATAATACCAGGTTCTTCCCGTTAATTACTTCGGGTATTGTCATCTCTTGAATTAATGTTAGACTTCTCCAGCCTAATTTTGAAATAATGCCATTTTGTAGAGGTTCACATAATATATGAAAATTACTCATTATACATCACCTAAAAGTTAATAATATGTGCCGATTCATTTTCCGTTTCTTCAACTAACTTTCGGACATCAGCATTAAATTCAAATTTCTCTTCTGGAATATAGGTTTCATACATCTCAGACTTATCTAAAATATCAACTAACGTCCTTAAGAATCCTCTTGGCTTTATGGCTATTTCTCCACCAAATCCTGTTGTCATTTCATTAACTAGATTTTCTAAAAACGCATCACTTACTTTTCTTGTAGCGTCCCAATTGAAAACATCTGAATGTATATCTCTTACTTTTCTTGCAACGGAATTTAACTTTTCTTTATTGAAAGAGTCTAGAAAAATTACTGGTTGCCGTAAGTTTCGGAACTGCTCATCCTTTTCCACTTTAAGCCTTTGATGAAGTGGCTCAAGACTCTTAATTCCACGTTCACTTTCCATTAATTCCGTAGTTCCTGTATATAAGAAGTAACAGTTAGGAAAACCATTACTATCTGCCTCATCAATAAACAAGCGTAAGTTCTCATAAGCATTATCTCTCATCTGCTTCGTCATTAATTTCTGCACAGTTTCAACTTCATCGAAAAGAATTAATAACCCATTATAACCAGTTGCTTGAATCATATGTAATAATGCTCTAAAAAACTCAAAAGCATTTTCTCTCATTACCTCACCTGTAACTTTTAATTCTGACTTATATTGCCTTGGCACCTTATCCCCTTTCAGCCATGCAACTCCTGCTTGCGAAAGTGCCGTGTTACCTTCATATTTAGCATTATAAAATGACCTAACAGCACTAGAAAAAGATGCTGCTATTGCTCCGATAACCTGTAGTTCAAGGTCAATTTGTTTTGTCATCTCTGCATTAAATGATTCCCGGTCTTCATCAGGATCTAATCCAGTTATTTCAATTACTTTATCTTCAACACTTAATAACCATTCCTCCAAGATAAATGTAAATGCTGGAACATTCTTGTTATCCTTAACCCGCATACCATCCATGATTTTTTTATATAAAACCTCAAATTTATGGAGTGGTGCTTCCTGAGAAATTACAACTGAAGATACAACAAAGTTTTTATCAAACGCTAATTCTCTTACAGATGTACTAAAAAAGGTTTTACCTGATCCATAATCTCCAATAACAAATTTAAAATCCGTTCTACCACTTTGTACGTCATTTAACTGGCTTTCTATTTGCTCTAGTTCTTTATCAATACCTACTGCAATTTTTTCCGTACCCTCAGCAGGAACTGTACCATTTCTTAATGCTTTTATAATATTACTTGTAACAGACTCACTCATTTGATTTCACCTACCTTAAATTTATCGTACTAATTTATAAACAATAATTTCACCTGCTGAACTGATATCTAACTTTAATTCTCCACTCTTTGTTAATTTTCGGTTCAAGCGCTTCATCATACCATCTACCATACCAGCTTCACCGAACTTATTAATAAGCATACTTTCAATATCTCTGGTTGTTAATTGATTCATTCGACTTAAAGTATCTAAAATTACTTTTTCTTTGTTGTTTAGAGATAGATTTAAACTTATTTCTTCTTCTCTTACAATCAATTTATAAATGATATCATTAATTGATTCATTAATGGCCATTTTTGTAGACTTTTTAGGTTTAATGTGAATAAATGGTAAAATGACTTCTTCAAAACTTGCTCCTCCATGGCTATATAAATCTCGTTCTCCTCCACCATAATAGTAGCCCTTATCCGTATAGGATAATTTATAGTCACCTATCTTAATACTTTCAGGAACTTCATTTGCGGAAACAACAAACCTAGATTTCACCATACTCGCATCATCCACTTTTATATAATGATTAATCTTTGCAAAACCATGGTCTGATGCAATAACGATATGAACATCTTCAGGTAGGGCATTGATTAACTCCCTGATACTTGCTTCAAATACCTCTATCTGTCTTTTATAAAAAACAGACAATCCTTGTGTAGAGGAATGGCCTTCCTTATCAAACATATTAAAAATGAGAATGTTTATACGCTTATCCATTAATAAAGAATCTCTTACTACTTGTTGTCTTGCTTCACTTTCTGATTTTGTTATATAATTAATTTCGCTACCATAACTAGAGCGAATGTTACTATAAATGGCTTCACGTGACAGAGAGGTAATTGATGGTAACATCGCTAAACTATGACCATAGGATACTTCCCTTTCGCCAAATAGGGATTGGAAATATGGTTCAACAACCTTCTTCCATGCGTCATACCTCATACCATCAAAAATAGCAAATACTACCTTATCCGTTTCTACTGGTACAAGTTTTGAAACGCTATGGTTTAATACTGGTTGCTCTGAACCGTGATCAAACCAGTGTGAATAATGATCTTCAATATACTTCGCAAATGATTTTCTGAAAACATTTAAAATATTATTTAATCTTATTTCTAAAGCCCCATATCTTCTAGATTCAATAAATGATTCTGTATCCAAAGTATATCTAATTTCGCTGAGTTCATATTCTAAGTTATATAACTTTTCAGTAAATAATTGAAACCATTGGTTGTAATCACTTATAGAGTTAATTAAATTGACTGTGTCCCCTTCTAATTCATAAATATTATCTAACCAAGTTACTAAGGATTTTAAAAACGTTTGTGCACTTATTACAGATTTAATTTGATAAGGTATACCTTCAACTATATTTGATACCTCTTTTAAATCCTCAAAGGAATACCTGTATAATTTTTTTGCACCTTCTAAATTAAAATCTTTCAAAACACTTTTTATTCCTGTAACAATCGATGTTGGGGAATTTTGATTTTCCTTAACGAATAAAACATAATCTTCTGCTTTTTGATATAAGGAAATATCACATCTTCTAATGAGTTTTTCTGCTTGATCTCGCTTTTGTAGATATAATTTCTTTTCTTTTCTTTCAACTCTTTCTGCCAAAGTAACTAATTCATTGAAATCTAAATCTTTCAACTCTGTGTAATCATTTTCTAAAACTTTTTGTAGGTTTTCATCCGTTAATTGATTAAATTGTTTTAGTACAAGAGAAATCCATATTGCATCATCAAAAGATTCAAATGAGGAATTTCTTATTTTATTTCCAACAAATTCAGCATGGAAATATTTAAATACTGATATGATTAAGTTTTGTAAATTAATCTCAACATCTAGTGGCTTATTTCTACTATAAACATCTAAAATGTTTCGATAGTATATATAGCAATCTGCCAAGTCAGTTAGTTTAGTTGCATCCATATCATAAATTGCGGATAGAAGAATTAGGTCTGTTTCTTCCCGACTGATATTTTTCTTTGGTATAGACTTCCTATACATAAGTAAACGTTCAAAGATTTTTCCAATATCAATTGCCCTATAGTCATTTATTCGCTCATGCCAATTTAGGCCTAGCTCAATCTGATTTAGAAAATCCTTTAAATTTACTTCATGAATCACCTTTTCATATGCGCGACTAGTAAAATCCTGTATTTTATTTATTAAATCGGGGTTATTAACAATAAAAATATAATAATCATCTTTATTTATTGCATGTTTAAGATGTTCATATCTTTTTCTAAACTCGTGATGGTCCTCTATCGTATAAACATGGTGAGGATATAGAAGAGCAATATCTATATCCTCAATGTTCATAAATAGACCATTATAATCCCTCAGAAATATAATTGGATGCATGGGAACAGTATCTTTTATCATTTCAATATATTTTGCTAAATAATACTTATAAATTTCGTTTGCCATTTTTTATCAATCCTCAATGTCTACAAACTTTATATATTGATCATCGTCAATACTTCCCTGAGCATCTATCATTTTCTTGAACTTTGATAACAACTCTCGTTTTGGATATGCCTTATTTGCAAACGCCTCTATTAGTTTGTTGATATCACGTTCAACTACCTTAGCATCCGCACTAAGGGCTTCGTTAATAAATGCAATTAATTCTGGATGTTCTTCCAATAATACACGGTACTTATTTGTAATATTTGCATCTAGTTCTAACTCAAGCATTTTTTCAGCCAATAAAACAACATTAGTTTGTTTTTTTATTTCCTTAAGGTAATCGATTCTTTTTTTAATTTTATCCCTATTAAACGTTTCTGTTAATGAATACATATATTTATTTATTGCTTCATTAATTGCATCTATAAAGTCTGCTGGGTTGTTTACTGTGATTTGGCTACCTAGTTCAAAACCACAAGTACACGTCCAATTACTTTCTAGGAACCTAGAAGGGGATTCATGACAAGCCTTGTTCCATTCTTTTGCTAAGTCTGCCTGAATATTAATAAAGTCATAATCAACACTAATGTTTTCAATTTGATTAATCTTTTCAAGGAATAAGTAATCTTCACTGTATCTTATACCTTCTATGGCTTGGAATACTTCTTGATTATTTTGTTCATGATGCTCAATTACATATAGTTTTTCATATTGCTTTTTTAAGGCTCTAGACTCTTTTAGTAACCTCTCTTTAGCATTATCAAATATTAATACATCTCCACCCATTAAATAACTGTCAACCACGTCTTTTTGCTTTCTAAGTGTTTGATACTTATTTGCTGAAGGAATGACTAATTTGTTATCATTCATCTGATTGAATACCATTACTACTTCTGATTGATTGCTTTGTTCGTTTGTCTCAAAAAACCAATCAACAACTTTTTGATAGGCATTATCAAGTTCTTGTAACTTGCCACCCTCAAATAACTGCATATTTTGCGATACAAAGTATTCTAATCCGTCTTTAGATCCATTTAACTCTTCCACATTATCAACAAATTGTTTTATTGATTCAACAATTGAGTAAGTTTTACTGAAACTACTTCTATCTAGTTGAATATCACTTTGGAATTGTTCAATTTTATGTTGTAGTAATTCGATATTATCGAGCGTTTTTTGTTTATATGAGACTAAGTCTTCCCATAATTCCTCTTGATAGGCTAAGTCTTCCTTTTCAAAACGTTGACCAAATAAAACCAATGTTAATTTCATTAAAGGTTCTATAAATTTGGTATCAACAAATTGTCCTAATTGAAATTTATGAATTCCAGTTTTTATTGGCAGTTTTACTTGTGGTAATTGTATTCGCTCATCACTCTTCACAGGAAGTAAATAACCCTTTTTCATAAGTAGCGAAAATAATAGTTCAACCGTATTTTTATCTGGACCGAATGATGACTTTCTCACTGTTTTAAACAATTCGTTATAAGTAACCTCACCTGAATTGGAATTCGAAACAGTATCAATAACTAATTTAATTAATTTATTATCATTACTATTTAGTCTGAATTTTGTTTTTCCCTCAATTTGTTCAATCTCTCCGAACTTTTGAACAATATGTGTAATAATCCTCTGTTCATTGTGAGGCGCATCGTTAAAATCCTTTACTCCGAATATATAATTACCAATGAACCTGTTAAGCATTTGCTCGGATAGTGGAATATATTCTTCAGGTCTAATAAAAGTATGATCACTAAACGAAAGTTTTAAAGCGGCTGAAATGATTGATTGAATGATTTTGGTAAAAGACTCTGCTGATAATATAGTATCGCCTAATTCACCTTCATAGTTGAAAATTGAACCATCCAAATATAAATTTCGTAGAATGCTTTGTACTTTTTCCTCATCATTATAAATAAATTCCTTAACCTTCTTGATTGCCTCTTCTAATTCATTTGTAGCAGAGTATTTATAGTCTTCTTCATATTTTTGTAAAACCCTCAAATAGGCGTAATAACGCTTAAGTTCTTCAAGTTCCTTTTTTCCTTCAGGACCATCTAATTCTTTAGATGGGAGCCAGCAAATTATATTTTTTAATAATCGTCTGTCTAATTCTTTTGTTGTATCTTTGCTACCTCCAAATAGGGTTAAATTAGTAACATTTCCTTCTAATATAGAATCTACTGCTTGTTTAAAAAATTGTCTTTGATAATCAATATCTAAAAATGTTCCAATAAGCAGGTAGTAATCAGTTTCAGAGTCCTTAATATTTCTTAAAGCACGATTCAATATTTCCTTTTTCCCAATCTCGTCTACACGACCATATTGGACAATCCCTTGGCGTTCTGTATTATTCCATTTCGCTGCTGTATATGTTGACGGTTCATTATACTGAGAAATTGGAAGCGGCTCTGTTACAAGTGCTTTCATTACCTCGTCCACAATAATAGAACTGTTCTTGCTTTCAAGTGTGTTTAAAACCTGTTTCGTATCATTCTTAATTTTTGTTACTACACTTGTGTCTTTACTTATATAGTAAATGTTATCTCCATCATTTTCTTTATCTATAAACTCAATATACCGGCCCTTGTCGAACATTTTATAAAGTATTTTATTTACTTTACTCTCTGCTAAATCCCCTTTAAGTTTTGGATATTGAATCATATAAGTTAAATCCCTTACATTGTATTCCTCTTCCGAATCCAAGACCTTCAATAGTGTCATTAGGTTTATTAACCTTATAGCATATTCCTTTTCGTCACCATCAAATAATTCACTTACTCTTCCTTTTGCGTCCCCTTCAAGCCCCATGTAATAAGCATAGATTATTTCAAAGATATCTCTTTTACTCGCATCCTCTTTTATACGATCTTGAAAGTGAGTGTATATACGATCTGGGGTTACTAAATGCTTTTCGTCTTTATCTAATATACCTTCCCCGTCCTTATTACCTTTCACTTCTGTTAATATGAAGTCAACAAGAGACCTTTGTCGGGATAAGAATCGAAGGGACTTTGACAATAAGTTTAAAGTTTCAGGGTGCAAAGGATACGTTTTAAGAAACTGGTTAAGATCGGTTTTTTTAAAGGCATTGTATTTGTCTTCAAGGACTGTAGCAATTTCTCTGATTCTATCCTTATTATTTTTAACTATTAGTCGTTGGTCAATGATATCTTCTACATCTGTTACAGTTAAACGTAACTGATTTTCAGAAGGAAAACGGTCTCTCATTAACTGATATACGTCAGGTACTGTAATATCATTCAATGCATTAAGAAATGAACCAATTATCCAAGCGGGCAATTTACTTTTATACTCTAATAACTGTTTTAAAAATAAAGCGTCATTTCTAGCATTATTTCCTCTATCATTCAGATATTCAGATAACTCATCGATTAACACTAAGAGTCCATCAAAGTTTTCTTCCTCTAAATAATTAAATAAATATTCTATTCGCTCAGTACGTCCACGATCTGGATTAAAGAAGGAAATCTTTTCTTTATTAATAAATTCCTTCGCTGCTCCTGTTATGGATCGTTTACTATTTAATTTTTCTTTAATATCGAACCAACTTCTATATCTCTGACTAGACTTTTCACTTATAAAATCCGAAAATTTCCGATTAAAGTTTTCATTGCCAATAATCGCCTCTTCAAACTGACGAATATAATCGCTTTCATCTGTAAAGGGAAAACCTGTAATATCCTCTGCTGCTTTAAAAAACATATCTTCTAAGGAAACATTTGCTCCTCCCTCTTCTGCAACAATTGGTACAGTAAATACCCTTTTGCCTTCCACAAATGATTTTCCTTTTTTGATTGTTTCACTTTTTAATTGAAGTAAATCAAATGCTTTTTCATTTTTCATCAATAATCCGATTACAGATAAAAAGTGTGATTTACCAGAACCCGGTAAACCAGTAATTTGGAATCCTTTTCCCTTCTCAGGTGCCGTTACAATACTATAAAAGAAACTTTCTAAATTTTCTTCTACATTACTAGTGATTACATAACCTTTCAGTAGTTCTTCTTTCTTTTGATGGTCTGCATCTTCCAACAAATTTTCTTTTAATTTTACTATTTTATCTATATCCGGTACTTCAATGATATCCCTTACCTTCATTGTAATCCTCCTCCCCAATTAATAACACTGTACGCATGTGATGGTACTAGTTCTCTAAACTCATCTGGAACAATAACAATAATTGTCCTATTCTCTTCGGTTTCGCTCATTATTATTTTTAGCCACTCTGTTTGTTTCTCAGCAAACAACCATTCGCAGTGGTCAATTACTAAAAGATCGTCTTCTTTATTATTAAAAAGTTGGGCAATTATATTAACAGAATCATATTCAAATTCCTCTGGGAACATACTATATGTATCAATTTGTTCTTGTCTTACTTCTTCTTGCAAATATAACCCCAAATCAATATAATGTTTGTCCCAAGAATCCCCAAATCGTTCAATTAAATAATCTTTAACTCCGTTTGTTTTTCCTTTTTGGTGTTCCCCAATAATAAATAATAACTTCCTTTTTGCCATTGACGATAATTTTGAATTTA
Organism: Metabacillus litoralis; assembly: GCF_003667825.1. Classification (NCBI taxonomy): domain Bacteria; kingdom Bacillati; phylum Bacillota; class Bacilli; order Caryophanales; family Bacillaceae; genus Metabacillus; species Metabacillus litoralis. Next base: position 1,404,905 of record NZ_CP033043.1, read on the forward strand.
TTCTATGCTTCAACATTTGCCATCACCTTTTTGACAAAGTCATTTAATGAAGAGCATGTAAATTGGAATTGCTCATTTGCCCCCATTTTATAGAATTCTAAATAATTATTTGCAACCAGCCATTTTATATAACGATCTGCTAGAAAGCGGTCAATTAATAAATATTTAAAAGACTCCGCATTATGTAATCTCTCTGTATTTGGTATTCGATTGTCCTGAATTACAAAAAATTCATAGTATAAACTGAATGCCACTGTCTTATTAGTCGGTCGCAATCGTTCATTCACAATAAAAATCGTTTCATATTTTATCGGGTCTTCTTTGACAGATACAATATTAAAGTCTTTTAGTATGGTTGTTAAAACTGATAATGTCTTCTCAACAGATGAAGGTTTATGTTCTGTCATTCGCAGCGTTAAATAGTCCATTAGGTCAGTCCTTGTAAAACTCTTATTTAATAAACCTTTATATATATCCTTTAATACAATTTGAAGTGTTACAGTTTTAACAACAGTCATGTAAAAAAGGATTTCCTTCTTCGTTTGATAACTATCGATTCCACTAATCAATTCCAGAAAAGGGGTGTAAACAACCTGACGGTCTTCCAATACTAAATACCGTTCAAATAGTCTTCTACGATATTTTATAGATGTTGATTCGCTAAATGGCATAACATCTTCAAAATATTGTTTTACAGCTTCCCTATTTCTTTCATATTTTATATACTCAAGCGCCTGTAAAGTTTCATCTACAGGCACTCTTTCTGACATGGGCAATATCCGGTCCATATACAACCCTTCCATCTAATTAAAAGTCTTTCTTACCTTTTCGGTAAGTAAATCAATATAATCCTTTTTATCAATAAAATCTAATTCTGTAAGTGTTTTTAAGAATTCTTCTGCCTTTTTGTTTGTTTTACTCATACCCTCAAATACTGTTCCAGTATATTTTTCATTAGAAGATGAAGTAAAATATTCAAGTGAATCTACAAAATACTTCTTGTGAACTTCATCGGAATTATTTGAAAGACCATATACATCGGTATCATATTTAACTAGTCGTTTTGGAGTCTTATTTTCTTTTTTATTTTTTAGGTAAGTTTTGAATGTATCCGAATATTCATTTAAAACTTTTTTAATTACCTCTCCTGATTTCTTTGTAAAATTATTTCCTTTTAATATGGTCACAAATCCTGAAAGTTTCTTATCGTTTGTTATTTTATTTTCAATTAATTTAATCGAATAATAAGAATTAATTTCTAACAAATCTATAGATTTATTTAATATATATAATTTTGAATATCTAAGTAAGTTTACACTAAAACCTTCTATCATATAAAAGTCCTCATTTTTTATATGTTGATTTCTATATGATAAAGCACCTACCAAACTTAATTTGTGTTCATAACAGTGTTGTTTTATATGCTCATAACTCTTTGTAAAATCATTTCCATTAAACAACTTTTTATATTCATCATTTGAATTATTAAGAAGTATTTCATTTGGTTTTACAGCGTATAAATGATCGACAAACTCATTTATTTCATGAATATTATCTTCAACTTTTGCATTTAATAAATCAATTTTTATTTGTACCTTAGCGTATTCTTCTTTAATACCATTGACGTCATTAGAAGTAAATTGCATTTCATTGTATAACCTTTTTATTGATTTTAGATTTCCTATAATCTCATTCACTAAATTGGAAATAATTTCCACCCTTTCAGGTTCAGTAAATTTTATTGGTAATTCTTCTAATTGGTGTTTTTTTATTTTAGGAAATAGTTTTTTGTTATCGCTATAATTTTTTAACCAGTAATCCTTCATGTAATTTGAATTTAAAATTGCTAAAATATATTTCAAGTCAAGATTAGGATGTTTAGGCACTAAATTATATAGTGTATTTATGGAATAATATTCACCAGTATCATGAGCACAAATTGGCTCCGGTCCACCAATTTGTCTAACAACTAACTTTTCTGTCAGTTGAAAACTATCATTTCCTCCTGATTTTATATTCTCAGGTTTATGGTGTAAAAATGTTCCCTCCTGCTGATCTATATAATATTTTTGAATGTCTTTACCATTTATACATGGAATCCATTCGTCATTATGCTTTATATTACTAATATATTTATTTTTATCAAAAGTCTGCGCCCCAAAATAAACACGTACTAGACTACCTAATTCTTCGTATTGACCCAACTCATGTGTGTTTTCAGACCTTAGATTAAAAATATATTTATGATTCTTTAGAAACTCCTTTTGACTTGCATAATGTTCAATAATTTCATTTTCACTGTCTTCTTTTACTAAGACACTATCTTCGTCCAGATCATTTTTCTTTACTTTAATAATTGCTACATCTACATATGCATCTTTAAAGACTTCTTTTGGAATAATCCTTATTTCTTGTATATCAAACTGTAATAAAAAGCCTCTTAGTTTATCATTAAAAACATTTGTCAAATAAGTATTAGGAGTAATAAATGACATATATCCATTGTCATTTGTGGATATTAACCCTCTCTCCAGAAATAGGTGAAATAAATCAGTTTTGTATTGTGCTGATTCATAACGATTTCTGTAATAATAGACTTTATCATTTGGAACATTTCCTTCCTGACAAAGCAAATAAGGAGGATTGCCAATAACATAGTCATATTTCTTATTCCAAAATTCACATCTTTTCACAAAGTCAAAAGCATCATTAAAAGAAGGATTTATTATTTCCTTATTTCCATATAAATCAACATATTTTAATTCAAGGAATAAACCACTGGTTTTTAATTCGTCTCTCAGTTTTCGCCACTCATAATCTTCTTCCCATTTTATTAGGCTATCACATTCAATTATATTAATTTCGTCAGTTATGAAATTGTCTAAGTCCTTAAGAAGTAAATTAATTGTTGTTATCTGCAGCGCAAATGGGTCAATATCTGCTCCATAAATACAATTCTTTAAAATGTGATAATGTAAATATTTCTTAGTCCAATAATCTTCTCCAGTTACAATTTCCTTGAAATCTCCATACCTTATCTCATATGAGTTTTCTTTAAATTTTTCCTGTAATATCAATAAACTTTTTTCGAATTTTTCTCTTAGAATATCATAGGCCATTATAAGAAAATGGCCTGATCCGCATGAAGGGTCCAAGATACTAACAAAAGGATTTTCAATTACATTAACACTTTTAACAGTGTTATTTAAAATATATTCAATTACAAAGTCTGGTGTATAAAATTGGCCTAATGTTTTTCGAGTTTCACGATTCATAAACTTCTCGTAAACATCTCCTAGGACATTGTCTGTGGAGTCTCCAAAGTCATATTTCGATGTATCAAGAGTTACTATTATATTTTCTAATATCAATTCAAATTCTCTATAGTGATTTTTTTCATATAACTCCTCGTTTTGAAAGAGAAGGTCGATTTCTTTTTTATTTGGAATCATCCAATCATACTTATCCTCTTTATACAAAGAAATATTATTATATGATTTATGCATATCTTTAAATGCAAATTTAACTAACTCCGATAAACTATAATTTGAAATTAATTTTGTCCATTTTTGAAATCCAACTAGAGATAACTTTTGCCCTGCATTTGGACTAACTTCTTCACCCATAACCTTGTCTTCATCATTTAGCATAAATCCCTTATCTTCACAAATACGTATAAATAAAATTTTATTTAACAATGTATAAGCAGATCTATGAAAGTATTGCTCGTTCCATGCTAGTTTCTCTTCAACAGTAATTTTAAAAGCCTTTTTATATTCATCTAAAATCAAATTTTTAAACTTAGAATCATTTTCAAACTTGTACTCAAAAATTACTTTATAGACTTTAACAATTTGTTTATGTAATTTTTTCAAATCGTTAATTAAGAGTTCTTTATTTATCATAAGGCACCATCCTCATACCAAACCAACTTGTTGTAATAAGAAATTAATAATGGAAGAAGGTTGATTAAACTTCTGAAGTTCTTCCCTTTTTTCAGCACTATACAAATTTTCAATAATTGTTAATGTTGTATTTGCATCTAAGGTTTTAAAATCATACTTTGCAAGTAAAGGAATATGGTTAGTTATTACTCTTTCCATTTTACTCACAAATTGATCTCCGTCATAAATTGACTCAATAAATATATCAGAAAGATCCCTCTCCCTCTTTATATCTTTTTCAGCAAGTTGATATAGTACATCATAATCTTTCCTGAAGTTTTTACTCATTTCATACCAATTACTTAACCCTTCTTCATTTAGTTTCACTTTTACCCTTTGCATCGATTCCTCTATCATTCGAATTAATATGTATTTAAAAATTGCATGTATAACAATCTTCTCAATAAAATATTCTTTAAATCTTTCAGGGCTATATTTCCCTTTGTACTCATCCCGATACCTTTCAACACTTTCCAAACTCAAAGAATTAATTAAATCTCGCTTTAAATTAGACATGTCATCTAAAAATTGTTCTTGATTACTCTCAATATTCATAAATAAACCTCCAGAAAAAATATCCATCTTTTTACCTATTTTAACATAGGCATATACTATATTGGATTATTTTAGAAAAAACAATAATTGATTTGTCAATACTACTTTCCCGAAATTTATATAAGACTCAATAACATTCTCTATATGAACATTTTTACAATATAATAAACAAAACATAAAAAGCAGCATTCATACATAAATCTAAATAGTTGCTCTGTCTTTAGTTAAATTGCTCCAATCTTTCTATTGTTAATTCAACACTTAACTTATAATGATCTTTTGATAATCAATTATTTAGTTATGTAGTTAAGTTTTTCTAACTGGTAATACTTATGCCCTTCTTAAATAGAGATTTGCACAGGATAATGTTCGCTTTTCTTATCTACTTTTACATCAATAAAACCATAAACTCCTGAATGAACAATCTCACAAATATCCTCTGTATAAAAATTTCTTAAGAAAAGGTGCCTGTCCCCACTTCGTTAAAAGCCTGAGGGACAGGCAACCTTATACTAATTAAATAAATAAAATTTTTTTTAGTACAAGTGATAATCAACTCACTTCTTTTTGTTTTTAACAAACAAGGCTAGTTCCTGAGTATTTTAATGGATTATGCTCCAAACTCATTGCATCATTTGTTATACTTCGTAAACCAAGAAGGTCTCCTCTTTGTAGCTCGACTACCTTTATCCGAATAGGTAAATTGAATTCCTTGTTTTCTAAGGGATTCCAAAATAGGTTTTAAACCTTGTTCATCAACTACCATAATGCTCCACCTTTTGTGCGCATATCAATAACATCAAATCCTTGACCTTTTAAATATGCTACTAATGAATCAGTCTTTTTAATTTTATTTCCTTTCGTTTCTAAAGTAGTAGTCAATTTTGAAGACTGGTCTTCAAATAATTTCAGTTGTTCTGGTTTATTAGAAGTAAATAGCTCCAATTGCTTTATCTTAACAGGTTGATTACGGTTATTAGTAGGTGTCTTTTGAGTATTTGAATGTTCTTCACCTTGCTTTATTTCTTGAGAATTTTGATTTATTATTTTTATTGGAATTGGATTCTTTTGTTCTGGATGACTTTTTAGTACATTACTAATATCTTTGTTTTCCTCAGGCAGATTTTCCAGTGTTTTCTCCATATTCAGGTTTGTTGATTTTTTCATATCTAAATCTTCCACGTTATCTTTCTCTTTTATTATTTCTACTTGTTCATCTGCAGTTAGAATATTTGGTTCTATCCCCATACCATCCAGTTTAACCCATAATGACTCCATTGCGTTTGCAGGGTTAGCATAGAAAGCACTTCCCCGGACACGCCAAAATGTCCATCCAACTCGTTCTAGCACTCGTTGACGATCCATATCTTCTTCCCATTTTTCTAGACCAAGCCACCTATCACCGTCACATTCTACTGCTAATCTGGTTCTCATCCCTTCTACAACAAGATCTATTTTTTTACCAAGTGTACCTACTTTAACTTGTGGAATGACCCTATAGCCTCTAGACAGAATTAGAGAATATACATCTTTTTCAAATTCAGAATCGAACTCTTTCTCATGTTTCTTCAATGCTTCCTGCACTCTGTATGGTTGTTTACAATATTGAAGTAACTGGTAGCGAATATCATTCGGATTTAACTGACTAAGATCCACTGAGTGGAACAAGATCATTTGGTCTCGTCCTCGACTCGCTGCTACGTTGTACCTTTGTAAATCAGACCTTTTTGATAATGAAGCGAAACGAACATTCGGCGCAATAACCATTGAAAGGAAAATAATATCTCTTTCATCACCTTGAAAAGCATATGCATCTCCAGTAATTAGCCTCCTGTTAATCATTTCCTCCTTCTCTTAATAGGTTCTCAATAATCCTTGCTTGGTCATGACCCTGGAGCGAGATTACACCAAATGTCTTATTGTTATATTTAGGATCTTCTATACAATTGGCAATGTATTCTACAATTGCTTCCGCCTCGGGTTCATTTATTGCTTTAGATGTGCCTTCAAGACGATAGCCATCCTCCACTCTAATAGCGTTAACAGGTGGTTCAAACACCTCACTCCCAATAGGAAGACGAAGTGGGTCAATCATCCCTCCATACATTAAGTCATTGCTAAACTGAATGATCTCAGGTACACATCGATAATGCTCTTTTAACACGATTTTACTATCAAAAATTCGGTTCGCCGTGTCATATAAACTTGTGCGAATATCAAATTGCATTTTGTTAGGTATGTCGTAGAGGTATCGTTCAATTAGGTCATGAACTTCACTAATTTCAGTTCCAACACTTTCTGGGCTAATTTGATTTTCATCCCCAACAATAATTGCTTTTTTTGCTCTAAGAAGTGTAGTTAATGAAAATAAGTTACTTTGACTACTTTCATCCACGATAATCACATCAAACAAATCTTCCGCTAATTCAAAGTTTTCGATAACACGCTGCACTGGCATTATCCATACCGGAATTGCACCTTTTGCTATCATCATTTCCTTACTTGCATCTTTTCGATAGATATTTGCATATTTCCCTGTCCCTTTTCCAATTCTTTGGACAGCCTTTAACCAGGCAAAAAGACTTCTTTTTTGACTACCTGTCGTTCTAATTATTTGTTCTTTCCAAGTTGACTCAGCGACTAAATCTTTTATAATTTTATTCTCTTTTAATTGTTCCAGTTTTCTTTCCTCTTCTAGCTTTTCGATTTTAGGTTTCGCCTGAATTTCCTTCACCCAATAATCAACCTGTTTCCATAACCAGGCATTTGACATGTCTTTAGGAGGGAAGAGTGAAGTACCTTTTCCACCATGCTCCATTAGTTCCATAGTCCATTTAGGCACAACTGCATAAAGTTTTGCTTTTAGATTGGTAAATTGAGTATAGTCTTTTTCCAGTCCTTCTAATCGAATAACTTCTTCAAAACAGTTTCTCCATTTATTTTTGTCGCGTTGTTGTAAAGCATCGAAAAAGTCGTTCCATATTGAATGCGATTTGATATGATTTATCCTATTTGATAAGTATGTGTTTACTTCGTCAATAAATTGTTGTGCTTCTTTCCTTATTTCAATAAATTTTAGAGCCTCTAAACCGTTTAATAGTCCCATAAACCATTGAACATCATTGAAAATAGGTTTCCCTGGCGTTCCCACAACATCTAATAACTCCTTGTACTCTTGATTAGATGCTATGATCCAATTAGCTGATTCTTCAATTAAAAAACACTTCTCCCTCATGAATACTACAAGTCTTTTTTGATTTTCCTCTAACAACGGCCCCTCAATTTCTTCTAACATACGGTTCCATTTTGTAGTAAGTCTTTGCTTAAAAGTGACTAACTCAATATTCTTTAGTAAAAGCAAAACATCTTCTACATTACGAATAGGTAAATCATTCACTTTAAGCTCATCATCAAACAAGTATTTCATTTTTCTACCCGAGACATTTTTGTAAAACCAACCAACTTTAGGATTAGCTGAAAGCTTTTCTTTCAGGATTAATAAATCTTCTTTTAAATCAAGTAGACTTTTACTTGAAGGAAATATAAATGAGTGCTCGCTTAACTCTTTTTCTAGTAGTTGAATATCATTTAATGTTTCTCGAACTTCATTAATAAACTGCAACCAGTAGTTTGTTTGTTCTGGATCCTTTAAACAGTCTTCTATAATGGTTTCTAGCCATTTTTCACTTTGAAGTACCTTTAATCTATTAATCGTTGTATTGGTTGTATTTATCCATTGATCGAACTTTACATTTGATAGGTCTTTTGGAGACCAACCACTAATGTCTTTTCTTGTTTGATTTATCCTTTCTTCTATATGAAGTAGGTCATCTACTTTTTGTGAAAATGCATTTGGATCAGGCAATATGCTACTTGATGGTAGATTTAAACTTAAGGAGTTAATATCCTCTCTTGAAAGAGTTCTTAAAAGCTCAAAGAATTTTATTAACTGTTCATTTGTAAGAGGAAATTCTGTATTTGGCTTTACTTCATCAGGTAGCCATGAGTGCTCCTCATTTCTTTTAAGCCATTTCGTTCCTTCTAGTGGTGTTAATTCTTGCTCTCCAAATTTCTGACTTTCATTTTCCCTCTCTGCTGCTTGGTTTATTAACGTATCATACCGTGCAATATTTCTTTTTACGGTCTTTAATTCTGTTGTTAAACGGTCAATATTTTTCTAAAAGATTTCTGGTTGCTTTGAGTCCAAATTCTCGGCTATTGTCCGAACAGAATCCTCAATTTCCTTTACTGACTTTGAATCCCCACCTAGAACACTGACACAAAGAGCTCGGATCTCTTCTGGAATTTTATCTTTTAAAACTTGTAGTGCCCTTTCTTTCTCACTGGTAACTAGCACTCTTTTTCCATGTGCAAGAAGATGACTAATAAGATTTGCAATCGTATGACTTTTTCCAGTTCCAGGCGGACCCTGAATAACCACACCACTATTGGATGCTAGTTTTTGTGCTATAAGTTGTTGTTCTTTATTTGTAGGAAGAGGAAACAATAACTGTTCACCAACCGGTCTCCAGCTTTCTTGAGTGAAATGCGTATGATCAACATCAGAACTTTTGGTTTCAGTTGTGGTTAAAATCTCAATCGTATCAGGAACTGGGAAGCCTTCCTTGATTTTATCAATTACTTTTGATAATTCCTGCTGCCATAACCTACCGCCGACATTTCTAATAAATAAGCCTGTACTGTATGAAATGTTTGGTGCACTTAGCCCCTTTACAGTATCTTGTTTATCGGATTTATATAAACCATCTGGGCTAATTGTATGAACGACTTCTTGTAGAAATGGCTTAAGGTGGGTATGATCAATTGGAGAAAACTCAAAGTCCTCTACCTGGCTCTCCATTTGCATTAACCGAGCAGCATTTGGAATATTTATATGTAATAACATGTCTGTTTCCATTAAGGTTCCTCTACTTGTAGGAACTAGATAAAAGATTCCTTTTTTAGCATCAAAGATTAATTCGAGCTTTGTAACAAGAACATGTCTAGAAATTTGATGACCCTCAACTTCCCACTGAAGAAGCCCATGGCCACTTGCTAGTTCTAAATCTTCTCCTTCACGTTGAAAACGTTGGTATAACGTAAAAAGCTCCATGTACATTTGTTGGACTTTCTTTTTGGGTGATGTAACCTTTGCCCAACTATTCCACTCCTGTATCCAACTCTCATAAGAGGAAAAATAATCCGAATCCCTATCTAATAATTCAGTAATTTCATTGCCTTCATCATCTATCCCTATAGCCATACTAGTATGTACTTTAGGTTGTTGATCTGGATTATCATATTCTATGACCCATTTTTTTATTTCTGTTGGTGGTTTAGGGGGAGGAAGAATTTCTTGCTTATGTACTTCATACCAGGCTTCTTCATTAGTTCCTTTCCCACCGATAAAAAAGCCTTCAGTATTCGGTAAATCCTTTTCCCACCACACCTTTTCATAGTCATTTATATTTCGTATCACTTTCTCATTTAAATTCTTCACTGCAAGCAAATATTCAAAAATCCTTGCAACTTTAGCAGGTTCCGTTGACATGATTCCCCTCCTTATTAAGTAATAGGACCTATGTAAATATATTAGCATATTTTGGATATTATGAGGAATTACATAAGGGATAGGGAGTTTCCTTAGTTGCTCTAAAAATCGGTCTATTTCGGCGTCCAAATCGTATCAAAACCGTTTTTCATCGAGTAATCATACAGCATAATGATTTTTTTCGGCTTGTAATAACGCATTAAGGTTACGATGGTTTGGTCAGCTTTTTTATGTTCTAAGTCGTTATTTCTTTCGATAATAATTTTAAGATAATTCCGCTCTGGTAATTTGTCACTTTTTGAGCTATTGCATTTGTTGCAAGAGAGAACGAGATTCCATATTTGATCAGATTGAACAAATGACCAAGGAATAAAATGATCAACATGTGTTTCTCTTTTCGCTCCGGTTAAACTTTTTTTACAATAAAAGCACTCTGCATTAAAATAATGAAGCAACACTTTTTCAAACGGTCTTAAAGATGTTCGCCTCGCAATGCTTTCTACTTTTCCAAGTAAATAATTAATGCTTGGCACTTCATTAATTTCTTCTATCATCCTTGCCATATGATAATTCGTGAGATTCACAATGAGTCGTTGATAGTTTAGCATAAAAGCATGTACGGCTGGATTTAACGTTAAAACTTCGGTTTTATGTTCAAATGCATAAAAGCTGCCCTTAGTGTCACCGTAAAGTGCACCATAGACATTTTCCTTCATTGTTGTTTTAATCTTGCTGACGAGCTGTATCTGTAATGATTCATCAACTTTATCAAATACCATTTCAGATGGAATTCCGTGTTTCATTTGTGCCTCTTGTATAATCGTTACAACTCTCGCGGTTTTACCTCTATTTTGGTGAACCAATTGATGATGAACGATTAAATTCCAGTAGATCTTCGTAAAGGAATAAGCTAATTGATCATAACTTAGCTCATACTGATCATTCACCTGGTATAAATTTTCGATGAGCGATTTCATCAATGCATATTTATACGTTGAGGATTTAACCGATTTATTAGATAAAACAACAGTGAAAACCCTCCAGATTTCTTCATCTGTTAAATACTTCTCTTTTATCTCACCGACCTTTAATTTGTGACTCACTTAACCCCCTCCAATCTGCCACGCCTTTTTATATTTATTCATCCACATCCAACAGGAAAATCCGTCCCTTAAACCCTCCTCGTTCATCAGCCTTTTGCTGACGGATAGCTTCTACTTCTTCAAAAACAGCCCCATGCACCTGCGCAAGACTACGGATAACTTCTAGCACATCTGCCAGCTCCTCGATGGCTTGTCCGTCAGTTAGTGCTTCTTGGTATTCGGCTATTTCTTCGGTTAATTTAATTTTTAATTCATTTATGTAGTCCGTGTCACTCAATAGTTTTGTCCGACATTCCTTGCCAGATGCTTGAATCATTTGAGGAATTTTATCGCGAACGAGTTTATTATAAATTTGCATAAGGCCCCCCTTTTTATGTAGATATTTACAGTTTAACATAGTGATCAAATAGCTTGAAAAGCAGATAAAAAGAACCATCCCTATCATCGGAATGGTTCAAAATTGAATATCCTGGTTATCATTTATATACTCTAATATCACTTCAGGTTTGCGAGTTCCTCCAACGAGAATTCATTGGCTAACTTGTCTTTGTTCAAATCGGTAAGATTTAATTGCCGTTCGATTACATCTCCAACACAAGCGTCTCCTCACGGTATGTTTTTCCAAAACCAACTGATAGGTTTACACTTTGAAGGCCATGGACTGTCCAAATTCTCGTATCACTGTTTCCACCCATTGTCGTCGCCGAAAGAGGAACAGAAAGTTTCACCTTCCGCTTACTTTAACTGTAATTTTGAAACCTCCTACATTACTCACAAATTATGTAGATGTGGCATTTTTTGATGAATCCATTCTCTCAAGCTAGGTAGAAAATTATTTGCCGGTTTATCCTTAATTTCATTCGGCTTTTCAATTGAGACTTGATTCTTCTCCTTTAACTCCTGCAGTTTAGCTTCAAAATAATCTTCAGCTGAGGTTTTGAAAATATCTAATTGTTGATGACTATCTTCCTGTAAAGGATCCAAAAATAGAGCAATTTGATCATATTTATCTATTTTTTCAAGTTTGTCTTTTTTTCGATAAAGCTCATGTTCCATTTCATTATAGTTAGAATATTTTTTCCGCCAATGATGTCCTGTCATAAAAAAAATAATTTTTTCAGTATCGTTATCAAAGTGTTTATTAATTGTATAGATTAAGTTATTTCGTTTTGTAAGAACTTGACTAAAAATTGCATGGTTTACGTAGACTCCTGTAAGTACCTCATGATTTGTAGTAAAATGTGTTGTTACGAAATCAGCCTTCTTTAACTCTTCTTTTATCTCCCTATCTTTCCAAGCTGAATAATGGCCTGGGTAAGTTGAAGTAGAGTAGTTCAAATAATTAACCTGTTTCTTCAAGTAATTATTGACAATGGCAAGTAATAGTTCCTTGTCCCTTAAAGAAAGGATAATATCTTTTTGATAATCAGTGATTTCACCATTATTCTTTTCATAATAAGTTCTTTTTCCAACTATCACCTCAAAATCACAATATAAGTCATAGCATGCAAGTAACCATGTCAAAATTTCAGCCTTGTCTTCAACCGGATGATTGGATTTTGCTATATTATCTTCTCTTACTGATGTACCAAACATTAGTACATTCCAAGTATCTCTTAGCCAGTTCATACCAGCAGGGCTATCTCCAAAGAAAAAACGCTTTGCCAATACTTCGGCATCAACCCAGTTGTATTTTTTAATAATATAATCTTGTTCATTTACCAATTATGCCACCCCAGAAAAGTATATCGTTGTATATTTCTAATTGTGCTACTAATTATTCCAAGGATCCACCAAATCCTGCTATTACATCTTCTCCATTTAGGTTAGAAATAGGTTTTGACATTGCTTCGCTAATCAATCCTAATAATGATTTAGCACGTTTTATAAAGAATTCATCAAAGTTATCGTTTCTCAAATCATTTACGTCGATTTTATGAGTTTTAATATAATGATCAAGATTAGTGCGATCAACATGATTACTTTTTTCAATTTTCATTAGATATTCACTCGGTGCATTCCCACCTATAATACGGTTTGTTCTTGCGAATAATGGCGTTTTATTTACGATTGAGTTCCATTTGTTTTTATTAAATTGCTTCGCTTCACAATAAGATCGAGGGAATATATGATGAATATCTGTATTTTCATCTAAATAAACTGTAAAATCCATTGCACTACCACTAATAAAATCTAGACATCCTTCTTTTAAAATTAATGCCATAACACCCTTATACGCCGCACTTAATCTGGTTTGTAGTGATAATAATCTCGTAGGTTGGAAATACGCTCTTTGTACAGTATCTGGTTCATTACCACCATTAATCCAATCTATCATTCCACCTACATCATTAGCATACCTAGTTTCATTAGCACCACCATACATTTCACCGAATACTCCACACCAATACCAAGTTGAGATTTTTTCTTTTATGGTACTATCTTGTGTTCTAGTTTTTAATATGGAGAATATAACTGCCAATGGTATTAACTGTGTACTATAAGGTAGATCTCTCGCAGAAAAGATTCGTTGTTCTTTTAAAAAGCTGGCTGCTTGAATAAAACCCTCAGTTAATTCATCAGCATATTGCTGATACTCAGATAAAGATAGTTTTAATACATCTTTTTTCTTGCAACTAATGGCTTCTCCACCATTTACTTTAATGTAAAATCGATGCAGTAGTGTTATTGCAGTTAAAAAGTCCGTTGATGACACTACTGACAATATCGCTTCTTTTTGGTTTGAGACTGATAAAGCTGACTTTTCAATTAATTTCTTGTATCGTTTCTCCCAGTCTTTTCTTAGTTCAAAGTTATCAGCAGCAAAAGTTGCTGTTATTAGCTCGAACACAGTCAAGGAGACTCCACCAGTATTTACATTTTCAAAAACTTGGCATACCGCTTCCTTCGGGGTATCTTTGCTCAATGTGATAACCGGAACTTTATAACTTTGAATAGGAACTAGTATATCTGCAAAAAATTGCGCATACTTTGCTAAAATTATTGGATCATAGTTATAGCATTTTTGATATTCATTCATCCACATTTGAGATTCGATAGGATCGTACACTATATTTAGAGGGAACATATTGTTTTGGCATTCATTTTCTCTAGTACTTAAATTAAGTTCGATGTCTCGTCCAAAATTAGAACGCACAATTTTATCTTCAGGTACTGAAATAATTGCATCAACTCGATCTGTTGTACTATTTAAACAACGTTCAATGTCCAAATAATAAAATCGACTTATTTCTTTATTTTTATCTGTTCTCGTTAAGACTGCCTGTCTGGAGAACAATGCATTAAAGATAGATGTCATTCTTTGTTGTCCATCAAGAACTAATACTTCAGGATTATTTACAGCTGTTGCACCGGTAAAAGAACGATATTTAAATCGTACATTTCCATTTTCACTATATTCTAAAAACATTAATGCCCCAACTGGATATGAATTAGAGATACTCGCTATTAAGGCTTTAATTCGATTATCATCCCAAACCCAACCTCGTTGGAAATCAGGTAATTGAATGATCCCTTTTTCAATAGAACGTAATATTTCAGAAACTGGTGTATCATTGGATTTAAACGTGCTCCCCATGAGAACCCTCCTCCATAACTTTTATGTTTATCAAACTTCATTATTATATAAGCTACCCTCATCTATCTTTGCATAACTCTTATTTTTATTCAATTGTAACCAAACATAAAATCAGAACAGTGATACTTAGTGTTGAAATTTACTTTTCCACAAAAATACGGAAGCTCTAAATAGATCCGGCAAGGATTATTCCTTATGACAAATTACTGGTGGTGATGGCTAGCATCATTACTTAAAACTTAAAACAAACTCAATTACGTATCTTCATCCATAGCAACTGTAATGTATAAATATTGAAGAGGACTGGATCTAAATAAGAGTGCTGATTGCATCGCACCTTTTCTACAAATATTTTAACTTAATTATATCAAAGTTTTTAACTACTGGTATATTCACCCATTTTTTTTTAAAAAACCACTGAAAAATTCCAGTGGTTAAGGTATTTGGTCTTAAATACGTGTCTTACAACTACTTTACTTTGGGACTCTACTAAACTTCCATCTTCACTTCAGCAGTAGTGAGAATATTTTCTATCAATTCAATCCCTCCACCTTTATCTAGTGTCTCATTATTACGCTCACAGATTGATAAGTGTGTACAGTTAGGACATCCATTAGCACAACCGCAAGCTTTTAGGATACCGAGAGCTTTTTTAAGGATATGGAATAGTCTTTCTGATACAGTTTGCATGATACCAGCACCACCGCCACTTGTTTCATAACATACAATAGTTGGAATGGAGTTAAATTCCTTAAGGTTAGAGGAAGACAATAATGAGAAATCACTTAATGAGCATTTAACACCTGTAGGAATAGCCGAAGCTAATGCATGTTCGACAACATGTAGAGCTCCATCATATTGTTGAATTTCAGGAAACTGTATCCAAACTCCTTCTGTAAAATATTTAACAGGATACATATTATTCTCCTCAATAAGCTCAGAGGATCCCCCGCCGAATAAATTTACTCTCTTATACCCCCATAGTCTTCTTGTTATTTCAAGCTTTCCTCTTCCTATCTCTAATAGTTTATTACTATTATCTCTTTGCACTTCTTCAACAATATAAATTGAATCATTTATTTGGGCTCTTGTCGTATAATCTGCCTTAAATGGTATAGCAATTATTTCATTTTTGCTTGGAAGTATTCGGTTTACTTTATATGTTCGCTGGTTGTATAGGAACACTGCGCCATAATGATAATCTCTTAGTAATGATTTTTCATCAACACCCTCAAATAGAATCTCTCTATTGGTACCTTGTTGACTTATAACATCATATACTTTACTACTACTTAATAGATTATTATACTTAAGTTCCTGTGTACTCAGTTCCCATGTCCCTCTACTTACTTCCACCATTTTGGTTTCAAAACCTTCAGCCTTTCGCGCTGCAGATACTTTAAATAAACTATGGGCTGATGCCAGCTTCCCATTAAGTTCATGTGCTGCATATTGCATATGCTCTGCTACAATATTGGCATTTGCAATGTCTATGGTAACTTGCTCTGCTTCACGTTCCATAAATTCTATAGGATTAGCTGCATAATACTGTTCTAGAGGATCTTCCTGGAAGATTTGAATGACAAGGCCAGGACCTTTCCTTCCTACTCTCCCTGCTTGCTGAAGAAAACTAGCTTTACTCCCAGCATATCCTATCATAATACAAAGGTCTAAATCGCCAATATCAATTCCCATTTCTAGTGCAGATGTTGAAACAATACCTACTAATTCACCCTTTTTAATCTTATCCATAAGCTCTTGCTTTTTATATGCATTTAACTGAGCATGGAAAGGAGAAAATAATTCTGTTGGTATATCTTCCCTACTCTCAAGTACTTCACCTAATTTAGATTTTATTGCATTATTTAATTCAAAACTTCCTGTAGCAGTTGCTTTTCTATTTCCATAAAAAATTATTGTTTTTGGGAGCTTCTTATAAGTTCCAGCAAGTGTCCTTAAGATTTCAATGGCTTCTGAGATGGGAGCTCTTCTTGTTCGATTCTCTGACTCTTGTTCTAGCTTCCCTGGATTCCAAAGCAATATTTCTCTTTTATATGCTGGACTACCATCCCTTTCAATCAAGTGGAAACCTTTTACTCCTTTTAACCCAGTAATTTCTTCAGCCAATTCTTTTGGATTCCCAATTGACGCTGAGCAAGATATAAATTGAACATTTGTCCCGAGTGCTTTACACAAAGACCTTAAGCGCCTTAGTAACATAGCCACTTTAGAACCTAATACACCATTGTAGGCATGCAGTTCATCTACAATCACATATTTGAGATTTCCAAAGAATCTAATGTAATCTTTTTTTCTTTTAAAATGAACAGCACCTTGAAGGATAAAGTGTAAATAATGAACATTTGTTAACCAATATCTAGCAGATTGATATGTTAATTCTTTTACAGAGTCAGATTTCCCACCTTCAAGTACTCCTACTCCAATTTTCTTATCTCCTATATGAAGAGTCTTGTACCCAAAGGAAGAGTTCTCGTTAGTAACGTGATCATCAAACATATCCAGCGATTGAAGTTGGTCTCTCGTTAATGCTTTTAATGGTGAAAGGTAGAGAACAGTAGAATCCGCATCTTTTAAAAGTGTTTCAAGAGCAGGAATTGTATAAACCAGTGATTTACCTGATGCGGTTCCTGTGGTTATAACAACATTTTCTCCACTTCTTACTTTGTTAATCGCTTCAGCTTGGTGAGAATATAGCCTCTCAATACCCTTCTTTTTTAATTTACTAGAAAGTTCATTTGTAAGTGGAAAATCCAAATCACCAAACTCTGCCGCTTTTCGTGGAACAGAATACTGTTCTACACTTGCACTGACCTTTCCACTTACTGTTTTTATCTTGGCTACTATATCTTCAATAGGAGTTTCTTTAAAAGATAACGTTTCTCTACGATTATCTAGTAACAGCTCTTTTTCTTCAGGGGTAAGAAACATTTCATTTATCATCGATTCACAATTTTGACAGTATACTCCATCTTCTAAGTTAAGGTGAATTGCTTCTATCCAATTATCTACGTGAATGCCGTTTGAAGGTTGTCTTATTTCTCTTTTATATGAATTCCCTTTGAACTTTTTACTAATCTGAAAGAAATAGACTTGTTTTTTCTTAGTCGTAAGACAGTCTTGACATACTAAAGGCATTGTTCTACCTCATCTCTTTGTTGAGATTCAATGGTCTCAGAGATTAACTTGAGTACCTTATGTCCACCATTTTTAGATAAATCACCATTATCTTTACCAGGATATTGGATGCAAGAAGGACACCCGCCTTTACAAGAACAGTTTTCCAGTAACTGGAGTGCACTTTTAGTAATCCGATCAAGGTTATCACCAATTGCCTTTGTAACTCCCATTCCTCCTGAGAGGTTACCATAAAAGCCAATGACTGGCATGTTATCAAAACTTGAAATTGATAAACCTGAAAAACTAGAAATATCCTTTCCATCACAAATTACTGTATCTGGTATAACAGAAAGTAAAACATGTTCGGCTGCACGAACAGAGCCATCAAGTTTTTCAGTTGTTAAATCATCTCCCAGATAATCCTCCAAATGTTGAATTACTTGTCTGGACAACTGGAACCATACCCCTTCGGAATTAAAATCTGATGATAAGGGAATTTCGAGATTTTGAGTTTCTTGCACACGTGAATTAAAGTATGATTTTATGTACCCAAAGACACTTCTTTTAATATTCAATACACCCGTGGATAACGTTAGATTCGTTAACAAATCCTCAGAGGAAAAATTCTCTGTTATTGTGATTGAATCCTTAAATATCGACTGAGTGTAGTACTCAACTTCTCCGGTTAACGGTTGTACCAATATTTCTAGTGATTTTCGATTAATACTATCTACGCGGTAGCCTTTCTCATTTGCATTCCAATAGATTGCTCTTTCATGGAAATCACGAAGCGCAGTCCATTCATCGACTCCCTCTAATACTACTTCGCGATTTCTCGTTGATACGACTTTATAGCTTCTAGATGTACCGGAGCGTAAACTGCATCTATCTGTTAGTTCTTCAGTCAGATCCTCAAGTTCACTTATAATACTTTCTGCTTTGGCAGAATCACTTTCAAACATAAGTAAATCCTCTACATGTAGTCTTCTACCTAGCTCTTCCTGAAGGTAAGTTAAATGTCTCTTTAATAACTCTTTATTTTTAGGATCAATCCTAACCACTTCGGGTGGCTTCTCAAGGAACAATTGTGGGTTTTGCATATAATATTGTTGAAGCGGCTCATCTTCCAAAATCATTACAGAAATCCCTTCACCTTTACGGCCAACTCGTCCAATTTGTTGAGAAAAAGCTGCTTTACTTCCTGGATAACCAATTAGGATAGCGAAACTAAGATCACCAATATCAATTCCAACTTCTAAAGCGTTAGTTGCAATAACTAGGTGGACATCACTCTTTTTAATCGCATTAATAACTTGCTTTCTTTCATCTACTGCTAGCATTCCATTATAAAAGGCTGCAAGTTGGACTCCGCTAACACTTTCTTTTTTCAAACGTAACCTCTTTCTCAATACATCCTTCATTGATTTTGATGTCACTTTTCCTTGTAGACGTGACCCTTGGAACAGAATGGTTCGAATGACTTTCTCATTATGTACAAGTACTTCTTCAGCTATTGCTAAAGCATCTGAAATAGGTGCTTTTCTCTCACCTGTATCCAAGGTTGCACCAGGGTTCCAAAATATTACACTTTGTTTTCTTTTCGCTGAACCATCGTTATCAATTAGTTCGAAATCATCCTTTCCTGTAAGTTCTTGTGCTAATCGATCCGGTTTGTCTATAGTTGCTGAACATAAGATAAATTGAATATTTGGATTACCTAATTCCTCACATATTCTTCGTAAACGACGTAAAACTAGAGAAACATGGCTTCCGAAGGCTCCACGATACAAATGCATCTCATCAATAACTAGATACTTTAGATTTTTCAGCAAATTAACAATATCTCTAGCTGATTGGTTATTCCCTTGAACTTGCTTTAACAAGGAGTGATGAATCATATCTGGGTTGGTGAATAGAATTCTTCCATTTTTTAATAATCTTTTTCTTGAACCAAGTTGTGTATCTCCATCAAGTCTTCCATATGGTATAAACGTAGAACCTAGCTTTATTGTCCGCTCAAACCATTCGTCTTGGTCGCCGTCAACATCATTTACCTCTGCCTCTGTCCACCTGTATAGCTGTTCAACTTGATCATCTGCTAGGGCTTTTGTTGGAAAAATATATAAAGCCCTTGCATTTGAATCTTCTAGTAAACCATGTAATATTGGTAGGTTATAAGAAAGTGTTTTCCCAGATGCTGTTTGTGTAACAAGGACTACATCCTTCTCTTTTCTAACCGCGTTGTATGTATCTGATTGGTGAGTAAATAGAGATTGAATTCCCATTCGGTCAAGTGCATTACGTAAACTTTCTGGTAATTCTCCATCAATCTCTCCGAAAGTTGGATCTGATTCTTCTAGATTGTGAATAAATAGCTCAGCTCTTTCCTTTTGGCTTAACATTTCTAACTTTTCAACAATCACACTTGAGTTAAATTCGGTTGAACTGATTCCAGGTATTCTATTATCTAGTAAAACTTCTCTTTCTAAAGGATCAAGTTCAATTTCGTTTTGACAAGTAGGACAAAATACACCATCCATTTTGTCTCTCATCCAACTCGTTGCTTCATCAATATTATTCCAACTCTCTGGCTTTAAAGCTGAACCAATTTTATACTCTACTAATCTATATTCTCCACTAGCTAAAACTCTTGTACTATATTGATACCCTTTTAATAACGAATTGCAGCTACCACATTGTAAATAGGCCATTTCTTTTCCTCCTAATAGCTGATGTTAAGGCTTCCTTATACACAAAAAAAATTCTTTGTATTTATATCATTCTCATATAAAAAAGTGATGGTTGAGTCTAGGTAATTAAAATCTTTTTTAGAAAGTGGCAATTCCCCAATTAAGCTGTACTTAGGAATTTGTTCAACTAATATTTCATTCATTGATTTGAGTGAGTTATTTTCTGTAAATAAGTTCATATACTCCACCTCTTCCCATAAAATCTGTACTTCAACTATTGAAACCTTATAATAAAATTTCACTTTCATTTAATTAATAGAATTTCATATAGTAATATTTTACCATAATCACAGTGCTATTTATTAAAAATTCTGTAACCTTTATAAAAACATGCTATTGGCAATAAAAAAAATGCTTCTATGTAATTTATCCACCACTTTTTAAACGTATATGACAAAAGGTCCTCTTTATAAAGCACCTTTCCATCAAGATACTGCTATATATAATTATCCCAGCACGCCACTATTGCTAATAATCCTTGTCTAATAATTCAAAAAGGTTAGCTTGTTTTTTACTAAGGTAATAGTCCCTGACTCCCATTGCTTTTAGATGTAGGGGACAGGAACCTATTATCTAGTATTAGGTAGCAGGACTAAAAAAGTAGTATTCGAGGTCCCTCAACACTAGTACATAGGTGTTTATTTTTAATACATATACATCATAGGGTTCTTCTAGCAAAACAGTTCCATATTCAATTCATCATGAATAACAATACTCCTTTATGTAAAAGTTATTAAAGAAGTGCTGGTGTACCCCTCATTTCTTATTGAGCTTTTCTCCGGTTTCTAACAACTGGTTGTTGCCTATTTATTTTTCGAATGATATTTCTTAATTCGTTGCCTCTTTTTAAAACTGCTTTTAAGAGTTTTGCTGTCTGATAGCAAGCTGCGACTTCTAGTGTCTCTTCATCGGTATGCTCATTCCAATAGCCGGCTGATAGGTTTGCGCTTTGTATGCCATGACCTGTCCAAATTCTCGTATCACTGCTTCCACCCATTGTCGTCGCCCAACCAGTTAGTCCTTCTTCCTCTGCTACTTTTTCAAAGAAATGACCATAGCCTTTATGGCAAAACGGGAGAAAGCTTCCGCAAGACGTTACTATATCTCCAGTGCCATGGCGATCTACAACAATCGCTCCATCGGTTCCCCAAAGGAAATAATCGTCTACCTTGCTGCACCAACTAAACCACATTCCTCTTCGACGGTAAAAATAACCTTCACTTTTCCGCTAAAAGACGATTGATAAAGGTGTTCAACCAGGTGAAGGACAACCGCAACCCCCGCTCGGTCATCAGCTCCCAAAATTCCTTTACTGCTCGACCAGACCGTTCCATTCTTGATAATTTCCCTTCCTTCTTCTAGTTCATAAACCGTGTCAAGGTGAGCATTCAGCAATATGGTTGGGCCATGGCCATTTCGATACGTTTTTTCAGCTAACACATTTCCAGCATGGTCGACAGTAAGATGGTCCATGTACGAAGAGAGTCTATCAATCACATACTCTCTCACTTTTCCTTCATTTCCACTTGCTCCCGGTATCATGAGCAAGTATTCAAGTTGGCGATAGAATACTTGTTCTTTTATATATTCAACACCTTTTCCTAACCAGCTTTCCTCTATTTGACTCCAGCTTTCTGCTAAGTCTAGTAGTTCATGTTCGCTACAACGTAATTGTAGTTGGTAATGATTGTGACGTTCAATTAAGTGAACACGCTTCATGCCCACTGCGAGTAACAGCTCTTGTAGCATTTCGATGTCACAGTTTTTCGTTATCATCACATGTGCCGCTCTTCTGCCATGCCCGTCACAGGAGCCCATCGTATAAAAACCAAGGCGGTTTAACTGGCGCACCAATCCACAAATATATAAGTCGAGTTCACTAACCTTTGGCACCTCTTGACCCGGACGAAACCACAAGCCTTCTCCTCTTCCCCGACCTGGAAATTGAAGAGCTTCGATCCAGCTTGCTTCACTGTCTATTTCCTCAAGAAGGATTAGCTTATCATCTTTTATTGTAAACGGGATATGCGCCTTCTCCAGACGCCCCCATAAAAATTGCAGGTTTAATTCGGTTTCATTTTTACAATTAAATATGTTTCTTTCCTCTTCCGACAACATCCAGCCATGACGTTTCAATAATTGATTCCACGTTTTCATCGTATCATCTCCCTTTCATTTCCTAGCCTCATTATCGCAAATATGATGTGACAGCCTTGTCACACCCCTAATCTGAGAAAAGCTTGCTTCTGTTGATAAAAACTGAGAAAAAGGCCATCATTTCTTATGATGGCTTTAACCCGCCACGTTCCTCACGCTCGCGACTCCAGACGTTGAAAACCTTTTGATAGACTGATAGACAAACTTCAAAATCATAATCGTACGCACGAATCACTGGGATTTGCAGTTGTATCGTTGAGCCTTAAAATACCGAAATCATAATTTTTGATGTGCTTGAGATGTCACGACAACGGGCGCGCATTTCTTCTAAGTGGTTTGGAGCGATATCTTCGTAGAGTTCAACATAATTCTTCAGTTGATTAGTAAAATATTTTTCTTTCATTTTGTATAAAGCTTCATCCTTTCACACGTACAATCCAATCATTAACAATGCATCCTCAAGCATATGTTCGAGAGTAGGAATCCACGTAATCTTTGTAATCTTTGTATCCTTTTCATCATTTGTTGAGACTAGGACCCATGCAGGCCTCCCGTTCTCAGATAACTGAAGTGTGTGCGTAATTCCACAAATTCCTCCTTCATATGGATGCGCCTGACCAACTAGTAACTGCGCTGTAAAAGTGCCCATTCGAACCCCTCCTTATTTTTGTAATTCAATCCCTTCAGAAGTTAATTGGTATAGCTTTGATTGATCATCAATCATTTTATATTCAACCAACTTATTATTTCGCAATTTTGACAGATCTTTATATAATTGACGTTGTTCATTAACCACTTCCTTTGTTTCTAAAAAAAACTGATAAGAGAATTTATCTGGGTACAACATTATTAATAATTGTTTAATTGTTAGTGCTCTATATATATAGAATTTTAACAATGGTGATAATTTTATCCTTGAGATTGTTTAGATCCATTTTTTGTTCCTCCAAAAAGGTATTTTATTTAAACTATAAAATGAGATATAAAATGGGGATTTCCCCTATCAAAACATACTGCATATATCACAATTAAGTTGCAGTTCTAGAGAGCAACTTCTAAGCATCGATATTTACTATTATATTACGGTATGTGGGTTGAAAAAGACTTGCTCAAAGTTGGACTTATGTGAGCGGTTGTTAATGTACTAGTCTATTTGATCTGTTAATGAACATTCACGAACTTATAGCTGGTAAATATTCGCATTAGATTCCTGACACTTTATGCCTACTTTCCTTATAAAGCAGTAGTTAAGCTGCTACCAGAAAAAATTCATAGGTAAGATTGTGCATCATGTCTTTCCCGCTTTTAAGAAATGTAGGTGCCAGTCTATTCAGCTTTAAAGATTAAACTCTAGCTTAATGAACTTTTCCAATATTTAATTTTGTAATCCCTAACAAACTTATCCCGCTCATAGATATCCTCTACCGTTAATAAAGATATACGTTTCATGCGCTGTTTTGTAGGTTTGGAGTATGGAGTACCACATGTGGACTCTCTAATTTGATTTAATACTAGAAGTACCACATGTAGACTCTCTAATTTGATTTTATACATATATAGATCTAGTTACTGTTTTTGCCCTAAAGTATCGACTGTTCTTGAACCAACAAGTACTTTGGTATATATAACTAGGTAGATTGCATAGTTACTCAGTAACCGTAATTGTTCAATTAGTATAAGTGCTTAAAAGGGTTTTTCTGATCATCTGGGAAAGAAATTGCTATTAATAAACGTTCCTCCAAGTTTTTCAAGATATAACCCTTTACATATGGTTACGTGCTTCAATGTTTTCTTCCTTTTTAAAGAAAAAACCACGTTTCATACGGACTGGCACTGGTTCAGTGGACCACTTGTGTAGTGCTTCCTTTTCTAGTTCCGCTTCTATTTTTTTAATGGTTATTAAATCTTTTATACTATTATGTCGCTCGTCCAAAATGCTAGGTAAACCATTCATAGGTGTTTCGAGCTTTTTTCTTAAGGTTTCAAATTCATCCCATAAACTTTCCCTTAAAACATCTTGCACGATGTAAAGCAATTCCATTTTTAAACGATCGTAATCAGAATTATGCACTTCTACTTCATCAAGTGAGTTATCTACACTGAAATATCGCAGGTTACAATGATTACTAATATCATCAAATATTTCATTAATACTTACTTTCTTATCCCTAAGCTCCTTGATATTGAATGCGACTTGTAAATCCAACTCATCGAATACCTTTTCTCTAGTTGAAGGAGACCTGTTTACACAGTGAAGCTTCAACTGATGAAGTTGATTGAAGCAGTTTGCTACAGTATTGCTATGTTTACCAACCTTCTTGGAAAATTCACCAATTTTATGTTGATTCATATTTTCCACACCTCCTATCTATGTTTCGTGAGCACATGTGAAGTAATTTTTAAGGTTCTTCTGTGCTACAAAATGGTTATCGGCAGCACATTCATAAAATTCCCTCACAATTATTTCCAATTTAATTCTGATATCACTCCGCCATATTTGAGGATAAGAAAATTAAAAATCAATGGGATTATTAGATAACAAGAGAATTTCCTATAGGCGGTATAGGAATCCTATAGGAAAAACTTTCGAATATGGGCTTTATTCTTAAATTCGATTGGGATTATAATTTCTTCTATTAAGCGGAGAGGGATGATATTACTGGAGAATGAACCGACGTATCAAGAATGGGGATTCAAGCTTATTCTACCAAGTCATGGCGAATTAAAAGGCAGAAAACGTTACTATCGAATATTTTATGGAGCTGTACACTGGCACACAGCTGATCCTGGCAACATCCAAAAGGCTTGTGTTCCATTTGTGCAGTATGGTAAAGAGGAAAACTTTGAAAGGGCAAGAAATAATGGAGACATTAGAGAAACCTATCCATGTCATACTCTGAATCAAGATTTAGACAAAGTGATGGCAGCTATGAAGGAATTGAGGGAGAAAGCATATATTAGAAACCAAACAAAAAAAGAACACAGATCTATGAAGTATAGTTTGCATCCCCAATCATTGGTAATAGTTTTTGTTTTTATGTAACCTCTATATAACCTATGTGTATCCAACTTTGGTATCATGGGGACTGATCCAATGTGAACAAGAGGTCCGCCCCCCACATTTCCCGGACGTATCCTCAACATGCAAAAAAAACTTCCATTTTTTAATTGAAATAATTAATCAAAGTTTGAAAATCATACTTCCCCTGAACAAAATTTATTGATTGCAGTAATAAATGTTTTGTTTTACTTAGAAACCTAACTTATCATGGCCTTCGCCATTCTTTCGCTCGCGAGAAATATCGAGAATTTTAGAAAAGGTTTTTCACGCCAAACTACTTGAAAACTAGTAGCAGATAACTTGAGCATGGGCGAGAACTATGTCAATCTGATTATCTTTGACCTAATACTGTTTAAATATCACTTCCCCCTCATCATGAGGGGATCCTTTCCAGTATGAATAATTAATATATTTCAAGTGTGGTAATAAACCATACATATAATAGAGACCCCTCCCTATTAACCTATTAAATAACATTTCGCACTTTATTATTGTTAATTTTACTCTATTTTATTCCGCAATTGAATAAAGAGTATTAAATTCGTCATCAATTACTCGGTACCTTTCCAAACTGTAATGAGTTTCCAATGCCTCAATGATAGTTCTCCACCAGTAGCCATCTACGGCATAGCACATGGTTTCGTATCGATCCGGTTCTGTACTTGCTAGGTGTTGTATCCTTATACCTGCTTTAAAACTAATTAACCCTGACTCTTTTAGATTTTTTCTTATTTCTTTAATCTTCTCACAACCGTAATCAGACTCTAATTTTGATTTAATTAATTTGTAGTGCTCGACTTGTTGTCTTTTACTGATTTTCAATATAGGATAAACTTAAAATAAAAGGTGTGTGTTTAAATGAATCGAAAAGTAGAAGAAGAATTTGATGAAGCGTTCCCAGATGGTGTTTTCGCATTTCCCCCTAACCCAAAAGACCCAAAAGTGAAACTTAGAGCTTTAGGGGATTACTGTAAAGAAAGAGGAATTACGCCTAATAAGTTAACAGAAGATGAAATCGAGCAATTTTTAGTTGTTGACTAATTTCCCCAGAATATTGTAGGAGGTGTTAATGTGTTAGAAGAAGCCGGGAAAGTATTTGACGAAGACATAAGAGATGCAAAAGACGATCTCATTGAATACCTTCATTACAGCATTAAGTGAAATACACCAGGTAAAATTTGATGAAATTTTTGTTGATACAGCAAGTGAAATTATGTACTTGATAAGATTATACCCAATACAAAAAGGTAACTCTCCCTTGCCCGCTAAGTAGTGTAAGAGTTACCTTTTTTCTGAGCCACCGCTTCTTTTACAGATAACTGGTGTTACCCAGCACCAATTTCATTAATATTATCTAGTATTAAACGAAGGATTACAAGTTACCTTACCTATCATTGTTTTTTAATATCTGAAACTATAATATCCGTTTCAAGTTGTGGTTCAACATCGCTTAATCAAATTAATACGTAGTAAGGTTGTACTACGGAGCAAATGACTATATTTTTTACACTATGGTTGTTTAATAAGAAAAATCGGACATTACTCATTGTAACTAAACTACTAAGCTTTAGCTTTAGCTTTAGCGTTAGTTTAAATCAAACCCAGAATGTTCTTCTAAATACTTTTCAAAACTTTTTCCGTCTTTATGTATAATAAATTTTTGTTTATATTTCTCCTTTATTACTTCTATGTCTTTGTTAAAACTTTCATCGTAACCTACAATATGAATTTTTATTTTCTCTTCACCTATATACAAAGAATTTTTCACTGAAAATTCTGGTACAAATGCTGCTGTGGGATAATTTGTTTTATTTAGCACATCTTTTAGATAACCAATAGAATTATCATGCAAGTAACTTATATGGTTATCTTTTTTTATAGTATTAATATAGGATGAAAGAAAATCAATTCCATCATTTAACTCTACAATTGTACGTTTCCATTCATTATGGATTTCTTTAGTTTCATCCATACTACTCTCCTCATCTTCTACTTCTTGCCCCAATATAAATTTCATAGGATTATAGACCATAGGTAAACACAAAACAAAGTCTTGTCATATTCCCTTGGTATATATTCATTTGGAATTTCTATAGAGATGTGCCTTTTACTATGAGGTTTTGTAACGACTCTTCCTAACATTAAATAGACATACTCATCACGATTCATATCTCTATCTGAAGGATAGGTGTTTTGATATGTACTTATTCCCCGTTTCAATAGTTCCTTATCACAATACAAATGCTGTGTTTCTAAAATACTTAAGAGTTGATTAAAGTTTTCTTTACCGTTATAGTCATACTCTTTCTCTTTTCCACTAGAAATTTGGTGATAAAACGGCATGCTATTAAATAGCTTACATAATTCTATGTCTTTTTCAAATTGATTATAATTATGTCTATTATTTTTAACTTCATTAGAAATTGGCAAAACCAAACTAATTCCCCGCTTTCAAGTTTTTAATTGACAGAAATACTTTTTTACTTAGGTCTAATACAACATTATTTAACAATTACAAAAAAGAAACTCATATTTCTTTTAAATAAATTCGACAAAAAACATAATTCTCCTTTTCTACTCTACGATTACTTACATTAACTATATACTTTTAAGACTGACTAATTTCTATATAATGCATGGAAAATTTGTTGCACAGTATTGTGTCCACTACGTATTTAAGGTTTTACTCTGGAATCTGGCCCTATTGCTGAAATACTGATAAAAAAATTATCTTCATTCTAATAAGAGCTTTCGACATCTCCCTACCCCCCGACAAATTTTTCATTCTTTAAATTAGATATTACTATAAATACATAAGATTTTTTCCGTAATTCATATCATACTCATTTCCAGTATTTGGCCCAAATAATTTCTATTATTCTACCGATAACCAAGTATCTTTGATAAATACTTTTCAACCAGGAGGTGAACAGAGTGGCAACTATCTATCAAGAAGGTCAAAGTAAAAATCATCTTTCCTACCATCAAAAGACATCGAGCTATGTTCAATCACTATCAGTTAATATAAACATCCCCGTACCTGCAGACAGTGTAATTATTAATAAAATTGAATTACAGGAGTTGCAAAAACTTCAGTTATTAGGAGTCTATTGGTCAATGAAAGATCTTGAAAAACGAGTGAATAGAAAAAGTGAATGGATCAAGGAAAATATACTTTATCCAACACGTGGAAAATACTAGATGAGGAGAACGGTGGATTTGTATTTTATCCAAAAAGCAAAGGACAAACTTGGTCATTTCAAGCATCAAAAATGGCAAAGTTCCTAGATGAATACTTTGATCGGATCTTTGCTTAAAAACTACTAATATACGGTATTACTAAGCACACCCTTTTTACGTACTCTGTTAAATACAAAACACATTAGAAAGGTGACATCATGGAATGGCAAGTATAAAAAAACGGGGTAAAACCTATCAATTTACTGTAAGTCATACGGTGAACGGAGAATCAAAGGTTATAAGAAAAGGTGGATTCAAAATCAAAAAGGAAGCACAAATTGCCGCTGCAGAAATTGAGGCAAATTTAGCAAAAGGGATTTTACCACATTTGAAGCAAGTGGCGTTTGATGAATATTTTGAAAAATGGATGAAACTCTATAAATCTAATTTAGCAAATACCACTAAACTTCATTACGATTATACGTCAAGAGTGATAAAAGCATATTTCGGAGGTAAACCACTTCAGGAGATCAAACGTCATGACTATCAGCTTTTTTTAAATAAACTTTGGAGCTAAAAAGGCAAAAGAAACTGTTGAGAAAGTAAATATCCATATCCGATCATGCGTACAGGATGGGATCGAAGAGCAAATTATCCAACATGATTTCACAAGGAAAGCCGTACTAACTTGGAGTACTCCTGCGAAGAAGCCAGAAGAGAAGCATTTAAATTATTTTGAAACCAAAAAATTACTAGAAGTGATTTATAGTTTGTTAGGTGAAGGGCTAGTTTATTATCTAATTCTATTAGGATTAGCTTCTGGAGCGAGGTTTGGCGAGTTAGTGGGATTGACACAAAAGGATTTCGACTTTAAAAACAACACAATTACCATTAACAAAACATGGGGTTATGCGAAAAGACATCCTCAAGGTTTCGGTCCGACGAAGAATGAAGCATCTAACCGTACGATCAAACTAGATAATAAGACAATGAATGCATTTAGAAACCTTTTCGAGACTGTACCACCCAATCTGTATGGATTAGTCTTTTATACCCAAGAGTCCAAGTACAGAGTTATTAGCAACACTAATGCCAATAACCTCTTACAAAAAACCTTACAGGAACTTGATATCGATCTAATCACTATGCACGGTATAAGACATACTCATGCAAGTGTTCTATTATATAGGAAAGTTGACATTAACTACGTAAGTGAACGTCTGGGACATAGCAACATCGAAACAACTTATAAGCACTATTCTCACGTGCTTAAGGAACTGCGGGAGGAAGAGGAGAAAAAGACGGTTGAAACTTTTGAGAATATGTAATATTACTACAGTTACTTTTTTAATCAGGTATTTCAAATAAGTTAGAGAATTGATTTACTTTCCTGAAAAACAAAAACAAAAGCCCAGCTATATTGAGCTTTTGTTTTTGTTTTATAATACTAATTCAATCAATGTAAGCTAATAAAGTATAATCTGACCTCGGCACTGTTACACTTTACATTCTTTACCCCAATACCAATTCAGCCTGCAGTCTGACTGCTTCTTCTTCTCCAGCGCTTAGTTGCTGCTGATTGGAGATAGCTAGTTTTCGTGTTTTTCCAACTTTGTATAGCTTCCCAACGTGAGGTAGCTTCTCTTTTGGTAGGTTTAGGGTAAAGTTTGTGGAGAATGGGAGTTTTTGAGCTTCCTTGCTGCTAGGTGAATAGTTAAATTCTTCCCCTAATTTCTCCAATCTTTTTTCATTTTGTGATAATTCTTGATTAGCCTTTTGAATTTCTTTGTCTAGTTTTTGTAGCTTAGTCTTCTCTTCTTTTTTATTTTCCGACCCTTTTTGCTCTAGCTGCGTTAATTGGTGATTTAATTTATCTTTTTCTTCACACAGTTCTTCATACTGCTTTAAAATGTCTTTCTTATCAGAAGGTATTTCTTCTCTTAACTCTACGTGTGTAGCAATTTCCTTCTTCACGTATTTCATCTTTTCTTTGCCGTCTTTAATATTATTTGAATCTAAGATCGACTTCAAAATATCAAGTTTATCGATACTATCAAATTCACCTTTTAAATAAGGTTCAACCTTGTTCGTAAAATACTTTTTCTTTTCGGCATTCTTTAACTTCTGAAATCCTTTAATTCTCTCATCTAAATTTGCACAAACATTGAGCACCACATCATTAACATTTTTCAACGAAAGAGCTTCTTGTTCCTCCACTGCTATTAACGACAGTTTTTCTTCAAGGTCCTGTATTTCAAGCTTATATAAATTGATTTCATCCAGTAATTCTGGGGCAACTTCATTCATTTGCGATTCTACTTCACTATAATCATGTTCTAAAGCTTTCAACGCAGCTTCTTTATCCTGTTTTTCCTTTAATACTGTATTTCTCTCTTGCTCCCATTTTTCTTTTTTCTCGTAGTAATCTTGTTTTTCCTTCAACTCTAATTGCTGTTCCAACAACTTTGAAGTGTACTGCTCTATTTTCTTTAATAGTTCATCGGCAGCTGACCATTTGAAGCTCCCTTTGTCCATCTCTATTGTTGCCGATTCCAGGCCTTGGATAATCTTTTCTACATCAACCTTGTCGTCTTTTTGGAAAAGTCTACCGAAAATGGATCCGAAAAATGCTTTCTTTTCCTTACCTACTGTTTTTGCGTACTCAAGAACTTGTTCGACATATTTTTTTAGTTTTGTAGTTTCTTTTTCCCACTGATCATATAAGGCATCTTGCTTGGCGTTATCATCTAACACAGGCGGAATTAACTTCCATCGATGAATGGTAGTCATTGCTAATTCGTCTGATTGCTTTTTCCCCGGCTTATGAGCTCCCTCGAAAAAGGCCCGCAATGTGGGAGCAACAATTTCGCCGTAATCCACTGTTGTGAACTCTTCAATTTCTTTTTCTTTAAATTGTTTATTAAAATGGTCGATGAATATTTTCCTGGTTTTAATCTCTCCAAGTCGTATTTCTTTACGAAAGGACCACATATTTGGTTCCAATCGATTTAGTCGGTTAATAAAGTCTTGAACCGCCTTGGGACTCAATGATATTCCCGCTTCATTATGCCCGTCTAAAGTACCACTTAACAATAATCCAGCATCATTATCCGCCAATACAAAGAAGTTGTTTAAATGTTCGACTGCCTTCACAACCACATTCTCGTTATCTCGAAATTCCTTTAAAAAATCGTGCTCAACATGTAAACCAGTATACAGTGTTATGGAGACTCCCTGCTCTGCCTTTAGGTACAAGGTAGCATATAGAGCATCTAACTCATTATATTTTGAAAGTCCAATCTGAAGACTTCGATTTGCTTGCAGGATGATCTCTTCCAGTTGCGAGCGTAAATAGTGAGAATTTCTACTATTATAGTAAAAGCCCTCTGGATCTATTAACGGATAGATGTCAAACGGTGGTGACAATTGTTGACTGTTCCCCTCCATTTTACTATCACGATATTCTTCCATCGATGACCAAAACCTGCTAAGAAAATAGTGATAGGCCTCCTTCAACTGAGTGCCATCAAACGGAACATAAAAATGAGTTCCGTTTTTTACCGAATTAAAACTATTGAAAGAAAACAAATAGCCACTTTTTGTCGTAAGCTTTGGGTCAATAAGGAGTATATTTCCAACAACATGTTCATCGATTCGAATGATTGCCTTATTATTGATAAAACTTGCATACAGATGATCGAATTCATTTAACAATAAATAAACCCGTACTCCTCGTTGAGCGAGCCTAGGAATTTCTTGTAAAATTTCCTTTGGGAGTGGGACGTTGCTACTCAAACAAACAACATCTGTTGCTTCTCTTAATTTACTGACAACAACATGAATTAATTGTTCCAAATCCGCGTCCAAATCATTTGCACTTTGTTTTTCCCAAATGTTGTGTAGAACTTTGTCGGAATTATCTTGTCTTTCCTCAATCTGCTTCATATGGAGAGTAGCTGTTGTCATAGGTAGTACACCTCTTCGATCATACTTAATTGTTCATTTAACTTTTGCGGAAATACTTCCGGTAAGATTTCCATAAAGGAAATATCTTGCCACGAACCACGTGTATGCTCATTTGCATCAAAAATTCGTTCAAATCGACATTGGTCAAGCTCAGCAGTCATTTTATATCGATGCCAATTGCCATTTGCTTTAAAAGCAAAATAACGATCATGAGGTGGAATACTTCCAACATAGACATTATCGTAGCTTTCCACCTTAATCTCTTTATCTTGGAAGCTCACGCCATGTTTCGTTACGAGCAATACATTTTTAACACCTTTTGCTTTAAAAGCTTTTACAAACAACTCAAATTTTCTTACTTGCGCTGGATTTTGAACAAATTTGGACGAAAATACAAGTGTGTCAGGTACTTCATAACCAACTAATTCGTCAATTAATTCCATCATAGAAAACTGCATTCCTGCTGCAAGGTCCAACCTCTTATTCCGAACAATAAACTTGTCATCCAATTCAAGGAACAAATCAATTGGGGCCTGTAAGTTCCAAAATGCCTGATAATCTTCTTTGTGTCTGACCTCATCTAAAATATCGCTAATTGTAATGCCATCAATGACATACTCATAACTACTAAATGCAGTCTCAGCCTTTAATCCTTCTAAAAATGAGTAAAGCTCTGTTTGATTTTTATACCCTTCTTGAAGAAATGTTTTCGCTAATGCAATCACCCATTTTTTCGCTTCGACGGCATTGAGCGGTCCGATTGGAATCATATTTATTTCAGATGCACCAAAACCTCCAAATCGTCCAGCTTCACCCCAATCTGGGACTTTTAATGAAGTGGTTAATGTCGAAAATCCCTCCACGGTGACCATGTCAAATGGAACTAGAAGGATTCTTTTTCCTTCATTCCATTCCATTTCTTTCTTTTTTACTTTTTGAATAATAAGACTAATAAATTGATAGGGATCAATATACGTCTTAGCGACGATCTCTTTATTCGGGAACTTTTGAGTTCGTCCATTATTTCGTTTTCCCAATTCTCCTGATAAAAACATTCTTGATGGGTTTTCTCGGGATAAATCAATCTCCCATTCTAGTTGGTATTTACCACTATCTTCTTCTATATACGCCATCTTACTCTGCCCATCAAAATCTTTTATTTGAAAACGATGCGAGTTAATGACAGAATCATACTTCTTTTCTTGAAACAATTTTACGTCTAAATAGGCAGTCTTATCATTCATGATCTTGGAACTGCGCTCGAAATGGAGTAAGTAATTTTCCAAAAGGGAATCTTCAATGTAATAAAACTTATACTGACCTTTCTCTTCAATCGGCACTTTTCCCGTTTCCACGACTTTGTTACCTTTCGTCGAAATGAGTCCATGCGGATGGATAAAGCCTGTACTCTTTAAATGATTAATTACACCTTCTGCAACAAAATCGGGTACGTTTCCCATCATCGTTTTCAATTTATCGACAGAAGCGAGTCCGCCATTTTCTTTTAAAAATACAAGCAATTCTACTATATCTGGACGATCCGGAGAAAACCATTCCATGGTTAGGATGGCCTCAAATGATTTCACTCCACCTGATCGTTTAAGGGTAATCTTCATCTATTTCACTCTCCTAACTCTTTTTGACTTATCGTCATTTTCGTCGCTTCCCTCGGTAAAAGCCTTAATTGTTCGGATTGCTTATTATTTAGGAAAAACTGATATTTACCCACAATAACACGCTGGAATCTTGCACGTGTAATGGCTACATTTAATCGATTCGGATTATCCATAAAGCCGATTCTGTCAGTCCGAACCATTGATAGGAATGTGATATCCGCTTCCTGGCCTTGGAATTTATCCACTGTATAATTTTTAATTTCAACATTTCCGATTGAAAAATTAGCCAGCCTATTTTTTTGTCCCGTTAATTTCTTTAGTTCATCTGCCATAGCTTTTCGTTGGCCATTGTAAAAAGTTAAACATGCTACTTCCCAGATTCCTTTATCATGTTCATCATTCTTATGGATAGCCGCCCATTTGATAAATTCTCTTAGTTCTTTCATAATCGCTTGCACTTCAGCTTCATTCGTAGAGCGCTTGTTTTTACCACTAACATCTAACCATATATTTTTATTCGGATAACGATTATACGTCCATTCACGCTTATACCTCGTATAGGATGAATCGCGAAGTGCCTCATTGTTATAAAAATAGGACCTTGGAAATTGAGAAATTTCCGGGTGCATACGATGTTGATAGTCTAAAGATACGAATCGATTTTGTTTTTCTTCCATATTGAAACCAGAATTTAAGGTCGTTTCAAGTGACTGATCTCTATTCTTCCCAACCCCATCCTGAAGGGCTTGCAAGATAGATGGCAATGCAATGTCACCTACTGTTTCAATATCTTTTAAAATATGAGCAGCTGCAGTTTTAGGGGAAAGGAATTCTAGATTCCTCTTTAAGTTTTCTCTCGTTCGCGAATTGTCTACATTCTCCAACTCAAAAGAACGAACTAATCTCCATCCATATTCTGATGCCCATGTTTTTTCTTTTAAAAACTTCTTTTGTTCGCTGAAAAAATCGATTGCCAAAGCTTCACGTTTTCTGCTTGACTTCCAAGTATATTGCAATGACTGATGTAATTCTTGAGGGTGACGAGAATAAAAAGCATTCACTTGATAGTGATTAGATGAATTTTCCCAATCATCTTTAATTACAACCATATTCGTTGGAATCTGATTTTCAACAAGTGAATATAATTTTTCACTTACAAAAATCACCTCAGCACCTTGCATACTCCAGACAATCGGATTTTTCATTTTTATATCCATTTCGGAAATGCCTACGAAAGAAATAGAGTCAACAGTCGGATTCTCATCTATAACAACAACCCTTTTCTTCATATCGTCTGGGTCAGCCACTGCCAGCTCACTTTGAATATTTTTAATTACATCAACCTGTAAAACGAGACAAACAGGCATTCGCACTCTAAAATCATGGATATATTGATAAATGAGAAGACATGCTTGCTTTAAAGCAGGTGATAATTTTTCGTCATCATCGATTGCAGCATTCACATGTTCACGATCATTAAAGGGCGGTAATTGCTTAATATCCCCAACAAGGATCCAACGCTTCGCGAATAGAGCAGGAATTAAAAACTCTTGGAACGTTGTTTTACTAGATTCATCAATAATTAAGTAATCATATTTAGGAACAGGCGGTTCATCACCGTTAAGATTAAATAATGGATGTTTCAAGATTCCAAATGTGGTTCCACAAACTAGATTTGCCGATTCAATTAATACATCACGGAACTTACTATTTTCATAGTTGTCCATCGTGAATTCTTTAATTTTCTCGCTAATTGAATCTTGTTTTCCGATCCGTAATGGAAAAATTCCATCTAACAAATTCTTCTCTTGTAGCCTTTCTAACACATTATCAATCGAGACATGTGTTGAACCACATAAAAGAATTCGTTTACCCCGTTGAATTAATTGAACAATTAATTCAAGAATGGTTGTTGTTTTCCCGGATCCTGGTGGACCTTCTAACAGTGCAAAATCGGGTGTTGCGAGTGCTTTTGAAACAAAGCTTCTTTGCGCTTGAACACCTTCTCTAGTATGGTCGGTCAATACTTTCCATTCTGTAATGGTTTCAGGTGTAAAGGACTTCCATACCTTTTCTCTTTCTTTTCTTCTCGATAGATCAATAAGTGGCTTTTGATCTGTTAAAGGTACTCTTTTTAGCTTTTGTATCGCTTTTCGTTGCATTTCTAATTGATACGTATTTACCCGAATGGAGAGGACTTCAGGTATATCACTAAATTTAAGTGTCGTTCTATCGTGTCTACTAATGAATAGGATTAGCTCATCTGGAAGAACCTTTTCAATTTTCAACCTCACTTGCTTTCCGTCGAGTATCCCTTCTAATTCTTCCGTGTCTTGATCAAAGAAGTAATCAACATTCGATTTAGAGAATGACTCATCATCTTCCTCTTCATCTATTAGTCGTATCGCTAATTGGCCTTTCCTTGAACTACTCTTTTGATCATGTTTCGATATTTTAAACATGTCAATCCCATTTTCCGAATCCCTATATATATGATCGTTAGATAAGCCAGAAACGTTACTTAATGTTTCAAATGAATCTCGATTATGCTCTATGGCGATTTCTACTCCATTGACATGAATCTTCTTTGGGATTGGAATCGTTTGAATTTTAAAATGAACGTCTATACCACCATGGGTGATTTTTTTAGGTCTTGGAAAGCTTTGCGAAACGTACAGTGCATTTCCGTTTCTTTCAAGGAATGGAATTCGCTCACCTTTTTCGTTGAAATAAAGATCCCCCGACAGATTAGCTATATGCCAATCTGATTGATTCATATAAAGTCCATTAATATAAAGATCTTCATCTTCATTGATTTCTCCCATTATTTCAAAGGAATATGAACCTTTTTTCTCGTTATATGTTTTCCCGCTTAACGTCAGGTGATGACCGTTTTGGGAAATATCCTTAATCTCAAAAGGGGTAATAGTCGCGATGCTACCGTTACTCGTTAGCGCCTGTTTTTCCCCATTATAAGCAGAGCTATCCGTGATTCGTAATAAATGACGTGTGGAACTGATCGAAATAAGCTCAAATTGAGTAGGGAGAAGTGGCATAAAATTATTATCTAGCCGAATCCCGCTTCCTGGTTCGAACGGAACATTGTTTTCTACATTTAATTCTAAGTAGTTTTCATCCATAAAAACTTCTAACACCGATGATGTGCTCAGGGTAATTTGATAGCATAAAGGGTCAATGATTAGTTTAGTAGGGTCTTCTACTGTATCCCATTTTGCCCTTACATGCTTTTTTTCTCGTAGCGCTTTAATCGCTAGTGTCAAATAACGCTCAAATTTCCTCATATTATCGTCAACAGCCGTTACCATATTATTAGCTTTTCTAAAATCATCATACATAGCATTATAGTATAAATTCATCTTCTCAACCCCCGTACAAATACAGGCCATACAGAATACATTAGTTATTTGACTAATATCCGAAAACCTATCTTTTAAGTTCTTATTACAATGTACTATATAAACCACTCTTATTTGATTTAATACTTAGTTAAAATTTTTCATTTGCTAAGTTTTTAAAATTCATTATTTTCTTTAATCTAATCTTTGCACTTCAAAAAAGACCGACATATTAACATCTTTCTCAAACTCTCTGTTAAAAAGATGACTTCAAATGGTCATACTGAGGTAAATAGTTAAGACAAGTAAAAGAAAATTCTCCCGTTGTTTCCTTCCCCTTTACTCGAGACATACTTATAAATAAAGCATTTTTTATTGTGTCTGAATTTGGTACACTGGTTACAAAAACATTCCCATCGATATATTGAGTTGTCGGCGAATCTAAAACTAATATAATATTTGGTGTTTGCCAACCTTTATAGCTATGAAATGAACATATTTTAAGCCGCCCGGTACCACCCTGAAATTTCCACTTTTCTGACTTACGTCGTTTCTGATCAGATTGTCGCTGTAAATCGTAAACGTGAGACGTTTTCACACCATATCTCTCGAAATATTCTACCAACTCAGCACCTGTTTTTTCATTGGTAGTAATAATTGTGATATCTTCCCAATCATTTGATTTTCTAAGTTCTTTGACTCTATCTGTAAGTTGTGATAGTTTGTCAGAGATATTATTTGCTTTGCAGTTTAACCAAAATGTCGTTTGCAAAAAGCTTAACTGTTCCTCACGAGCAACTAATATATCTTCCCCTTGAATTTGTAAAACTTCTCGAACTTGTCGAATTTTTTGGACCATTGTATCAGGTAAACGATGTGTGTATTTTAGATTACCGGGTCGCCCCTTAAAACCAATGTTTTTTACCTGATCAGCATCTTCAATCCACACCCCATGATTGAATAAATCCTGAGCTTTATCATATACAATAAACAGCTCACCTTTCTTAGTATAAAACTGCTTTAAAAAACGAATCCATTCACCCATAAAATCCTGACCTTCATCAACCAAAATATAATCATAGTTGAATTGGTCCTTCATATTATTTTCTAGAAAGTAAATGTTAATTAAACTCATCCATCGTTGTGTGAAATTTTGATCTTCATCATCGAAGTCAACTTCAATCTCATGCTCTGTCATAATGATTTTTAACAGTTCA
This sequence comes from Metabacillus litoralis, assembly GCF_003667825.1. Lineage (NCBI taxonomy): Bacteria > Bacillati > Bacillota > Bacilli > Caryophanales > Bacillaceae > Metabacillus > Metabacillus litoralis. The sequence continues at coordinate 1,444,097 of NZ_CP033043.1, forward strand.
TGGAAGTGAATAATTGTTAAATCTTTTCGTAGCTTTTTACGTTCTCCCTCATAGTTACCTTGTCCGAACTGTTGACTAACCAAGTCTCTTAAATAATGTCGCAGTGTAATGTTAAATGTTAGAATCAGTACACGTTTATTATCTCTTAATGCTTTTACAGCCTTTTCAGCTAAAATTAAGGATTTACCTGCTCCAGCTACCCCACTCCATCTACGAATAGATCCTGGACTCAATTCAGAGAGTTCACTCTGTGACGGAGTTAGAATAAACGGTCGTCTTCGTTCAAAGTTATAATCAGCATATTGTAGATGCTTTGCTAATTCTTTAACTAATTCTTCTAACTGCCCATTATGATTAAATGCAGATTGTTGCCTTGATAAAGCATATGTGTGGATTCTATTATTTAATGGATTATGAGTGTTTTTTATATATTCAATATCCTCTTTTGTCCAAATTTTTGTATAAAGCAAATTATTATTACAAAATGCTAAAGCATTTGCTTTAGCAGCACCATGAAAGTATACTACTGTTTCAATACAAGCATAATAATTCTTCTCAAATTCCTCAGCAAGATATACACTGTTTGTTAGTTCTGATTTAAGGATACTTTTTTTATAGTTCTCTACTTGATTTATTGGATTCTTTTTATGTGAGCGTCCATCTGTTCCGCGAATGTACCCTCCGTTTTCGTAAACAGATGACGTTAGGTTCCAATCCTTAACTTCGATAATGATGATCCCACGACTAGGATGCAATAAGACAAAGTCCGGTTTCATTGAATTAATATGAGGCTGTTCAAATACCATCCACCCATCAAAACGTGAACTATTTCTAAAAACATCTAATAAGTACTGCTCCCCTTTGGTTCTTGGATCATTTGGATTATAGCTCTCGAAAATCTCTGCTGACACAGCATTCACCTTACTTAATTAGTTTTTTTGCTTTTCATAATATAGAGAAGGACGATTCCATAATTAGCGTGTTCCACCCCAACCATAAATGGTACCTTTTGGAAGCCTTCCATCAACATTTTGATTATATTGAGATTGATATCTAGCCATTTCCCTCCTAGCCCTCTGTAAAATAACTTCTTTTGTTGGCTTTTCAGAAAATAGTATCTGTGAAAAGCTAGCATCAATGGTTACCTGAAGAGCAATATGTTTGTTTCTCGGCACCCTCACTAACTCAAAAATTTTAATATGATAATAGTCTTCATCTTCGATAATTTTTGCCATCTTTGTTTTTATACGATCAAACTGGAAAACCAACTTCAATAAATTAGTTTGAGTAATAGTTATATCTACGAAGGGATCCCTGTTAAAACACAGACTACAATCAACTACAACTGGTAATATATCAACACTCATATTTATTAGAGAATAATCACCTTGAGGTAACTCTCTCGTATAGGAAATTTCCGTTTCTATGTCTCCTAATGTTGTTGGAAGGATTAATTTTTTCTTATCCATACTTTTCTCCATCATTTATAATTTGGATGTATCCGAACATCAGTATATAATTTTTCATCGGTTCTAATGGGTCTCCAAAGAATACATAGCTATTGAATTTACTACCTTTCTAATATATTTTTCAATTTAGCACAGACGTTGTTTGCTTCTATAATTAAAATCGACCAATAGTTGGTATTTGTTTAGTGACTTATTACTATTATAGATTGTTAATTTATCCCACAAAAAATTGTTTTTGAGATTAATAGTTTAATATTCTATCCAACGACTGATTGGATGTCGTCTTATTTTTAAGAATGCTTCCCCATTCAAGTCTAGATTGGACTCCTAATCAGCCCCGCAAAAACTGATTCAAGCAACTTATCTAACAATATACAGAATGCTAGAAATACTTTGCGGGCTATTGAGAAGATTCAGATAAGCAGAATAACAAAAGAATGGAATTTAGCTTTTAACAATAGGTAAACGTAAACTTCTTTTCAACTTGGTCATTTCACCGAGATTGCAGATGGCAAAAACTTCAGAAAAATAATGGAACATCTGATCATTTTTAGAGCAAGTTGCTATTAACATATTTAATTTTCGGCTATATCCCTACCTGTATATCGATAGTCTAGCAGCAATTCTGCAAATTGAGTTAATACAGTCAGCGCCCAACTATTATCTTTTCCTTCTTGGTATTCCTTGTGTTCTCTTGTAAGAGTATCATGGTATTTTGTGTTCGTTGCTTTAAATGGTTTATAATCTATCATGTTTACGTCCACGGCAGGTCAGCATCAGTTATTTCTACCGGCTTTCCCTTATTCTCCAATAAATGTGTTCTGATGATTTCTAATTCATTTTCTAGGATCGAGATCCGTTCTTCATAGTCTTCTTCCATCTTTTTCATTTTCCCTGTCAGATTACTAACAAGTTTCCTAAGTCGTAACAGCTCCTCACTGTTTTGCGGGGCGGCCATTTGAGGTTGTCCGGCAAACCTAGTTTGGTTTTCGATTTTTTGTAATAGTGCAAGCATTTGATCTTGATTCTTGTCTTCTTGGTCCTGTTCGCCTTTTGAATTGCTGACCTCCGATGTAACTGTATTCAGCATCCGCTTGAGTTTGCCATCAATTTTTGTAAGATTGTCCTTGCTGCTATCAGCAATCTGCTTTTGAATCGGTTCTAGATGGTCAGATAATTGTTTACTAACAACGGATTGGATTACTTCAAGAATTTGAAATTCATTATAGGATTTGATTTCTTTTAATCGTTCCACTGCCTCATTTGATAAATTCGTCATATCCTTTGCTGGAACTTTTTCATCAATATACAAAAGCGTTTCACGGAATTCTTCTATGACGGTAGTAAAATTAGATATAACTTTGTCCATTTCTTTTGTTTGTTTTGATGCTTCCGTAAATTTTTCTATTAACTGATTCATTGTCTTGTCGGTGGATGCTGCTGCCATTGAATTTGTCTCCTTTTTGCATTTAACTTTTATTAAAATCTTTTTTGTTTTCTGTGTCGTACCGGAAATTACCAATTTCATTTCGGACTAAATGGTATTTTATTAAGCAGACCATTACTATTTTGAGCTCTCATATTTTAAGCCTCATTAAATATAACTAAATCTGTTGTACGGATCTCTTTCAATCTGTTTTATAAATTGAGATTTGCTTTCACTGTAAAAACTTTCTGCTTTTTCACTTTATTTTACCTTTAACAATCCCTTTGCCTTGTTGGATTGGCGGACAAGGGTGCTGTACTGATGTTTAAATGGTTCGATTTCATTCGTAATATACCTAGATGTAATTTCATCATCATTTATGCTGCTTAACACACGCAAAGGGTTCGTTTTCAGACGTTCCATCTCTTTGTTTAGATTAAAGCTGTCTGAAAAGCCCGATAAAAGTATGGCTTTTAGCAAGGCTTCGGCGTTTGTGCTCTTTCGTAAATACTCCACTGCCTCTCCATACTCTTTTAACTCTAGCAACTTCACACCACATTGATTGCTGTTTTTTGTTAATTGATATTCGTTCTTGATTTCACAGCGTTTAATACCGATTTCTGCTGACTCCGTCAAGGACGGATCACCGATGACGGTCAAACTCTTAAAGGCAGCAATGGCCTGTTTAAATAATTGATGATTTTCTAAGTCCCTTGCCTCCTCTAACAATTGCTCGTAAGAAGATCGCTCTTGGAGTCCCAGTTGTTCTACATCAAATTTTGCAATGATATCTACATGTTCGAGGAGCCACTCTCTTGTGTCGTCCGTCACATCATCTTCGACCATGCCAAGAATATCTCTTGCCCGGGTGATCGCAACATACGCAACATTAAAATAATAGCGATATATTTCTGAATTCAGCTTGGAACCGCCGAATATTTCCGCCCACTGCTCTTTAAAATCAGAAAATACGTTATAAGTAATAATGTATCTCTTTTCAATCCCTTTGATTTCAGATACAGTCAATACTCTTGGCTCTAAATCCGGGAATCTAGCAACGATTTGTTCTTTTGATTTATTATTTGAAACAACAATGGACAGGTAGCTTTTATCTTTTGCGTATTCCCATAAGTCATTTTGGTTTCCTAAGAAGAGGTATGGCTTTCTTGTTCCTCCTCCTCGCTTTGGAACTTCCGTATATTCAAAGTCAAGATTGCTTGCAATCGACTCTCTTCGCAGACTAGCTATTTCATTAGCAAAACGGACAATGTCTTTGCTTGAACGATAGTTCTTTTTTAGGATACCTTTTTCAAAATTATCAATTCCCCCGAGAAACCGAAAGATGCTCTCAATTCTACCAGCATTAAAAAAGGTCGGATTAATCGTTTGATGAAAATCGCCGCAGACGAATACATTCTTTTTGTCCTTTAGAAGATTGCATAAATAATAGACTTGTAATTCGGTTAAGTCCTGGATCTCATCAATAATCATATAATCATAGGATGGTGTGCAATGCTGCAATGCAATTCGTACTAACTGTCCTTCTTCACTTAGTCCATCCTTACTGATCGATTTCACATATCGATCATACTTTTTATTAAGGTTGATGATTTTCTCGCGCTCATCTTTTGAAAAAAGACTGTAGCTTTCATTTAGTTTGTAATACTCATCATATGACAGTACTTTTTTAGCTGAAATTTCATCATTATAGGCATTAATCATCTCTTTTCTAAATGATGCAGCCCCTGAAAACTTGCTGTCTATAAACGTACAAATTACATTAAGATTTTCAGCCATCCGAAATTTGCTTTTCCGTGTATTGAATTGAATGTGATTTTTTTCAGCTAAAGCACGAAGAATTTCTTTTTCAAACTTGTTCACTGGCAGTTCCATTTCATATTGCCAGTTTGCTCCAATCATTCCTTGGAGAATTCCTCTCCTTTCCTTCCAGAGAGCGACCGGATCAAATGAGTGAATTCCAGGCTGGGTTTCATACCACTCTTTAAAGCTTTCAAAAGAAATAATTCTTTTATTCTCGTCCGAATTCATCTCAATATACTCTTCTACCGTGTAAAACTCGGTCTTATTTGCAATTTGATCTCGATCCATATCAAATAATTCTACGGCTATTTTTTGAAAGAGACGCTCGGTCTTATCTTTTAAGTTTTTAGAAAAAGTAAAATAGGATAGTTTCATATCAGCATCTTGGCGAGACTGCAAGTATTGAATCATTTTATAGACTCCAATCGTTGTTTTGCCGCTCCCCGCTGATCCAAATATAAATTCTCCTTTGTCTTTTAGGCGGACAAATTCGTACTGATCATCACTCAAATAATAAAGGTGGTCATCTTCTCCAAATATGCTGCTGAGCCGTTCCAAATCGATAATAATCGGGATCGAGTTTTCCAGAGACAAATCAACTAACGTCTCATGTTTGTCTTTATCTATGGTGGCAATCGTTTCGTTAATCGAATACTCTTGTAATCCTAGGGAGGCAAAATCTCGATCTCTGGCCTTTCTTATTTGTGTATCATGATCACAGTACTCCAAAAGGATCAAAGAATCTTTGTATTCTTCGCGAATAGTCGGGTAAAAGTTCCGACCATATGTAAATAAAACTCGATCGCCGGTTCCAACTTTAAATTTGTATATCGTCTGCTCAATTGATTCTACTTTTTTCAATCCGAATCCATTCGGAACCGCTTTAATATTATGATGGTTTTTCTCTAATTCTTTCATTAATAGTGAAACACGATTGTGCACATAGTCTGCTTTCTCTTTTGGTACTGATTTATAAAACTTGTCAAGTGCAAGTACTTTCATCTGATAAACCCCCGAATAGTATCTCAGTTTGCTAGGCAAGATATTTTTCCATCCTAAATCTTTATCACCATCTAAGATGAAATAATGATTAATACCTATATCTATTTTACTATATATAAACCAAAGTTTCCCTATAAAATCACATAAAAAAGTGGAGTTCCCTTCCTTTAGCTGAGAGATTTTATTTACTATTATTGCAAAAAGGGTGTACCAAATTTGGTACACCCTTTTTCTTGCTTCTATCAGGATAATATGTATTTTTTGAATTTTGGTTGTTTAGTTGTACAGCTCAGCGAAGACAGAGTATCTGTCACTTTGACGAATTTGACATGATCTCCAAAACTAGTTATAAATTTATCAACTTTCAAAATTTACAATATATGGATATCATTTACACAATTAACTATTACATGCATAAAGCCAAGATTAGATGTAAGGTAAGGGTGTAGAAACTTCGCAAAAGAAAAAGTGCATCCCCCAGTCATATAAAGTTCGGAGTGTTCAGGAACCCTTGTTAAAAACCTATTCATAATTACTTATAATCTTATCAAATACAAGATTTAGGAGGTAATAGACGTTTTTTAAAAATTTCTTATAGAAATTAAATATTAGATGTCTCTGATCATGTTAATGTGATAACATGATCAGTTAATTAATTTTTTGGAGGGATTAATATTTCTTATAAAAAAACTACAATTAGTTGATATATCACTCGAAATTACCTTTGATCTTGTTGAGAATGTTGCTACTAAGTTAATTAAAGATTCTATAGGTAAAGATCTACCAATAAGGGTAGAAGCTGATGATGATAAGGATGAATTACTTATTAGAGTTCATATTGATGATAGATCTCTTTCTGATGATGAGTTTCAGACTTTAGACGCTATTGGTTTTGCAGACGATCAGCCATACAGAAGTGCTGATCGTGTAATTAAAAAAATATTAGGTCATAATGAATACAGGATTTTACCATTTTTAGGGAAAGCGATGAGTTAGGTACTTACTTTGTTGTGGAAATGCCTTATCCAGAGTACAGAGCAAGCCTTTAAGCGTTTTGCAAGGAAGGTAGTGCTGTCACCCGCCCAACACCAAAAAAAAGGTTCCTGACGCCCAATACATTTCAGAGCTGGATATCAGGAACCTTTTTGAAATAACACCGCGACTTTAATGACTGACTATTATTAAGCATAACCAAAAAACATTGACTATCAGTTTTAATTCGACATCACTGTAGGTAATTGGTACATATTAAGTTAACACTTTTTTGGTTACCCGGGATATTCAGTATGGTGATTTTGCTAAACAGACCATAAGGCAGTTATGAGGGGTTTGAGGTAGAAAGAACTGAAAAACAGGACCACAAAACGTTGTGCCCCCTCGTCCCATTTAGATTCTTATATCTTTATGTATTTCTTTTTTCTGTAATCACTTTCACAACATCCAATTGATAGTTATAAAAATATCCATTACCTTCTGTAACTATTTTCAACATCTCAGTGAGATCAACAAGCAGGTTTGGTTGTTCCCTAACAATATTCACTGCTTTAATAGCATAATCCTTATTCTTGGATTTCTTCCTAGAGTTATAGGTCCCTCGGGGAATATTCTTTACTAATCCTTCTTCACATAAACCAAGAAAAGAATTTTTAGGACATCCTTTCTTTTGACCCTATACTTTTAAACCCTATTTGTAGTCATTCGTTATCCGAACATAGATAATCATAAATTTTGTTAATCGCTTGTTTTTTAGCTACTTTTCCGAAATCCATGAAAGCAACTTGTATACTTCTATTGTGGTCTTTATAAACCTCGTAAACAGGTCACCGCTTCTTTCATATCATTTATCCTTCACATCAAACACTTTACTCTTAGCAATCTCAACGATATTTCCTAATTCTGTTTTAACACGTAAGTACGGGCCATTACCTATAATAATCGTTTTAATAACAGCTTTAGCTACAGGATACTTCACTTAACTAATTGAAAGACCACTATATTTAATCACTTTCACGTTATTACACGCCATTTAAACATTTACTCTACTTCATAATTCGATTCAACTATACATAATGTGGGACGTGGGATTGGCATCCCGAATGAGGCAACAATCCCACGTCTCTACAGCTTTATCTGGTCAATGATATTCTCTAAGAACTCGTTAAAAGAATTAAATAACAGTTCCTTATCCCATTCTCCCGCACCATGAACGGCAGTGTATACCTTGCCATTTTTAATGAAAATAGGATCTCCTTCTCTTGTAGCAACTACGTAGAATTCTTCAGGCATTCTATATTCTTGTTGTAGTGCTGGTAAGGAATCAGCAGAATATAACTTAATTGATGTTAGGTCTGCCATCCTTAGTTCTACATCAACTGGATTAGCATAATTGTAAAACTCACGTACTGGTTCTGGAAGGCTCTTACTAGTTGATTCCTCTAATTGCCCAAATTCATTTCGTTCATCTTGCTGTTTTGCTTTTTCAACGAACTTTTTGTAAAGCAATTTCCTCACCTCCTATCAATAAATTGGTCTTACTTTATTTATGGTAAAGTGCCTAATCTCATCTAGTAGCTTTTCGAACAATTTATTCTTAATGAAGTGGTAAAAAATCATTAGGATACCGATGCTAAGCGATGCTATTAGACCAGCATAGCCTCCCCATATGCCTTGGGCGACTATCGAGATAAAGAGAACCCCTAGTGAATATCCGAGTGTTTTACCAGCCTGTTTGAGAGCGAAGGAAGTTGTATGTCCCTTCCACTTTAGCTTTATAAAAACATACGCACTAAACACAATAGATGAAACCGCACCAGCAACAGCCATATTACACATTTTTAATAGGTTCTCTGTTAATGCGAAGCCTAGTCTTTCAGAAGCGGTTTGAGCTAGTGCAGTAGTTGCTGCTTCTCCTATACCACGGACAATACCATGATTGACTACCGCAAGTGCCGAGGATTCTGCACCTGTTTTGAGCCCAACTATTCCTGCTTCCAATAATGATTTGGTGGAAACACCCTGCTTAGCAAGAGTAACAATAGCTCCAATGGTAAAGCCTACTCCTAAGCCAATAGCAGCTGCTAAGCCGATTCCAGTTAATTCGTTTTTCAATACGCGTTGATTATTAACATCCTCAAGACGGGCATTTCGATCAACAAGTTCACCTTCCGTTGGATTTCTAAAATCTCCCCCGTGCTCTGCTAAATGCTCCTGCTTGCTTTTTACGAAATTAATGTTGTCTGGATTGGCTTGCTCACCTGGATGATCCTTAACCGAATTAATATGATGTCCCTCGGCACCTCGAGCTTTTCCCGTATCAATAATCTCCTGCCTCTGTCCTTCACTCCAGCCAGCAGTGCCTTTTCCGCCCATTTTGATCTCTGCCTGCTCATATTTCCAGGCGATGGAGACCCCTTCATTTCTAAGGGATGTATCTCCATGCGACAATGAACTTACTTTAGCTTGTAACTCCTGTCGTCTCTCATTTAAAGTCGTAAAAATCTGATCAAATTGTTCATTGTAGGCATTTGTTGTATTGATAGTCCCGAATGTATTTGTGCTATGGATTGGCATAGCAATAATGTTCGCATTTGAAAATGAAGTGGAGAGACCCGCTGGACGTGTTATAGACCTTCTTTTACTAAACATGAGAACCTCCTGTTATTTGACTTTTTCCATTTCAATTGCTAACTCGGTTAACTTATATTTCCCTTCTTCATTAAGCTGACCGAAAATGTACGAATAGATATGGTTGTAATAAATTAATGTCTCGTTAACTAATTGACTTGAATCATAGGAGAACAATCTATTTCCAATAAGTCGCTTTAACTCCAGCATGCTATTTTTGTATTTATCTTCATTATTCTTGAACTCGTTATAAACATATTGGAAATCACTTACGGCCTTCTTGTTATAGGATTTAACTTTTAATTGTTCGAACTCAGTCAGCTTGGCACTAATTACATTCGGGTACTCTTGTGTTAGTTCTTGATAAAGACTTCCTTCATCCTTATCAAGAATATCTTCATTAATTTGTTCCTCCGCCACTTTTACTTTTTCAAGTATCGTATTGAATTGTGTTTGGTCCTGACATTTAACAAGTTCATACTTGTATTCAGTAAGCTGGCGCAAAAATTCCGTTTGTTCTTTTTTGGCTTCTTCAAAATTACGACTTGATTGCACTTCTTCTACTTGAAGGATTTCATTACGAAGGTCGTCCACTTCACTTTGGCAAGCCTGTATCATCCCAAGAACGTCCTGGCTCAGCTCCGCATTTTCACTAAAAAACAGAATAGAAGAAGATGCCTGATCTAAAAATACTTTTCTAGTTGGGATGTCAATATTCCACTTTGCAATTTTCATGCTAAATTCAAAAAAAGCTTGAAATACATCACGATCACTTATATTTTTATTGAACAGATTCTTTATAATCAAGTTGGCTTGCCAAACATCATTTTTATCGAAGTATTCCTGAAATAAGGCTAGTTGATCTGTAGTAGTTAACATTTTATCCCCTCCATTATGCCATTGCTGGTTCCGACAATGGCATTTCTACGAAAAAAGCTTTAAGGTTATTTGCATTAATAATTCTCTGTTCAATATCTTTGATGCTATAAGAAGAAACCATGTTGTTTAAGTCATCCACATATTTTTTCCACTCATCATCTAAGTGGTCAGCTGCTGCGTTAAATGCAGTCTCTGTATCATCCCAGAACTTATCAATTTCTTTTACAAATTGACCAAATGCATCTTGGGCCGAATATTCCTTAACAATCTTTTTAGCAATACCTTTTTGCCATCCGCCTGTTGCAAAGGCAAATACTGATAGGCTAACGATAACAGCCAAGGCAATTCCTAATGTTATAGGGCCGCCAAGCGCAGCAACCACCGAGGCAGCACCAGCTGTTCCTCCAGCTACTGTAATCCCAAGTGCTGACAGAACGCTTACTCCCTTAGCCACTAAGATATATGCTCCTAAATTGCCTAGTGTTGAAGCCCAGATTGCAAGACCGCCAAATGTAGCTAGACCCGCTAATCCACTGGCAAAAACCTTTACCGTGTTAAAAGGAACTTGGAAACCCTTTAGCTTACTTTCAAATTTATTAATTTGAACATTGAAGTTCTTCAGGTATTTATCAATGACTTCATTTAACTCTTCCGAATTTTTCTTTAACACAACTTGCATCTTTGCTTGAATTTTACTGCTTAGATATCCTGCAAGGCTCTCCATGTCTTGTTTTTTCTTTTTGTACTTTTTCTCTTTAATAATTTCAACAATGTTATCAATCGAAATAATAGAAGCAAATTCATCCTCAAATTGTTTGATCGAGTCCTTATGCAGCTTCTCTACTTTTTCTAGTACTTCCATTCTAGCTTTTTGGTTTTCTTGGATTCGTATTGGTTCATTTTTACGAATATCAGCTAGTAATTGTTTATACTTTTCTCTTTCGGAGATAATTCCTTCATATTGCTTTATATCGTTTTCAAGCAATATTTTTTGGTCTTCAACGTACTTTTGTAACGAGTCCTTTGCATTTTTATTAATAATTGTAGGGAGTTTTTCTAAAAGCTGTTTAACTTCCTTTTCAAAGTCTTCTCTTAAATAGGGTTTATCTGTTGTATAGGTATAGAATCTATTTCTTAAATCCTTAATCGTATGCTTATACACCGATTGTTCCGCTCGATTTTGCCAAATTTCTTCAGGAACCTCACTATATAATCTAGTTGCACCAGCGTCTAAAATTCTTTCTAACTCTGTTTTGTTTCCGTTATCAACGGTGTGTGCCTGAGATGCAACAATAAATAAATTATTAAGAGGACTTAGCTTGTTCTCTTTATTCTCAATAACAGGTAAAGAATTTAAAGTCGTTTTTAAAAATTCAATATCCGTTCCTCGTAAGAAACCATTAGCAATCGACATATAGATGACAACGTCCGCAATTTCTCTTGATTTCTGTGCTAGGATATCATCGTTCTTTCTATCACCTGTTCCGAATCCAGGTAAGTCAACAATATCGCATATTTGTAAAATGGAGCTCTCTAGAAAAATTACAGCAGCTGAAGCATCCTCAATATCATATTTATCTCCTTGACGTGTACCATACTCAGCTAATAAGGATGTTGTTCCACCTGTGATTTTCCATTTTCTACAATAGTTTTCATTAGAAAGCTTTTTAAAATCAAATCCATTCTTATCACCTTTAAAAATCCACACTTCATCCTCTATAAAGTCTGGTCGATCATCAATATGTTTAATATGCACGCTTATGGATGTGGTTGGTGTCCATGAAGTTGGCATTTTATCCATACCTAAAAGAGAATTAATTAATCTGCTCTTTCCAGCGTCAGACATTCCTACTATTGCAACAGACGGCTTAACAATTGTTGATTCAATAATTTGTTGTAAGTCATTAACCATTTTTTCATATTTCTCTTCAGATGATAGCTTTATATCTTCAGTTTTCATCTTTATGTAGTCAAGCAATGTCTTTTTAATAAATGTAGAGGTCTCCCACGTGTTACTTACCTCTAAAGCATTAGGTATAGACTTTTTATATCCTACAAGCTCATCTAAAGATGTACCTGTTGCTTGAGCTATTTTTAAAAGTATACTGAATTCAATTGCCTCAGGAGTCTTTTCCATTCTAGAAACATAATCCTGCCGAACCCCTATCATCTTCGCAAAGTCATCCTGCGTCATCTTTAGTACATTTTGTCGAAAATCCTTCAAATCAAACATTGTTCTCCTCCTACTAAATATTAAAATAATATGTATATACTGGAATAATAAACCAATTTACTATTAACGTCAAATAAAATATGCAAATTTGCATATTTTTTTCTAAAAAAGTAAACATAAGGGGAAAGCGTTGACAGTTCTCCTGTTTCCTCTTCACTAAACTACTGAAAAAATCAGAGGGGGGTTCTAAATAACCTGCCATATTGTTAGCTTGTAAGTACGTTATTATTATAGACCCATCTAAAGATGAAAATTGCTTGCTACGCAGTAATTGTCTACTACGCATTAAAGAATGGCAATTTTCTTATTTAGATTATTGTCCGTTAGTTTAGTCAGAAAATGATACCAAATTGACTTTTAGTTTTCTTTAACAATACTTCCCCTACAGCATTTGCTTAAGTACTTCTTTAACAAGTCACCTAAAACTAAGATCTTTGCAGAGTAATAGACTACTGTCCAACAAAGTCTACTACACAACGGAAGGGTTACTCTACAACCTCAAGGTTTTTCCTGTGTAAAAAATGTGTAAAATGATTTCAAAACCTACCTTTTTCAGGCGTTTTCCCGAAAAACAAGAAATACCTACAAACATTGAAATATCAACGTTTGTAGGTGTTTTATCGTTTCTTAACTTAACTCGTTTTCACCTAAAGATACCGGTGGTCAGGGTCGAACCCCCCGTTAATTAGTCATTCTCTCATTTATATTCAAAAAATCCTATAACAACAATTAGTTCATCAATCTTATTTTCACAATAGTCACCTTAATATGCTTGTATACCAAATTTAAGTAACTTCTTAGGCAGCACATCATCTAAGTTCTTAATATCATCGTCATTTAACTCTATTAAATTAAAACCGTACTTTTGATAAATTTTTATCTTTTCTTGTTTTCTTTCTTTATACTTTTCATCATTTTCTAGTCCCCAAAACTCAATATAAACTTTTCCAACAGGTAAGTAAAAGTCACAGTATACATCTTCTTCTACTGGAAGCTTTCTCTCAAAGGCATGTACAATCTCAGACATATACAGCCAATTATCGATTAACATTTCAGCTCTTGAGCGTACATAATGTCCATCAGCAGTTCTCAGCTTCGCTTCAAATTTTTCTCTAAACCCTACATTAGTTTGATTATCTTCACTTTTTTCTTCTGTTGGAGATTCACCCTGTATCTCTTTCAATGACTTAATGATACTTTTTTTTGAAAGAATACTTGGATTCCAGCAAACATATGGAACACCAGTCTTATCATACTCATATTGCTCCCCACCCATCAGCTTACCAAGTGGGGTAATTAACCATCCCTTTACACCCTTTTGAACTAACCCAAGCTCAGATAAAATTGGATTAATTCTGAATTTGGATATTCCAAAATGATTCCCTAGAGCAGTTGAGGTGAGATGTTTTGTATTATTTTCTCCTGATCTAAAAATGATATCGTTTTTGAAATCCTCGGTCCAGGCAATATAAGTCCCGAATTTGGTATGAGATTTCACAATACCACCTTTATCTTTCCCCTTATCTGTTAGTATCCAATTCTCTTCTTCTCTAGTTACTAATCCATTCTCTGAAAGTAATTTAAAAACTTCCTTTGCAGGTAGTTGTAATTCCTTAGAGAGTGCTGTTGTTGATAAATATTTATTTGTCATTTCAATCTCCCTGTATATAATATTGTTAATGATATTATCGGTAAAAATCCCAGTTTTTTGAATTAATTTCAAAAATAATTAGTATTATTTTGGCACCCATATAGAATCAAACCCATTCTTAATTGAATAATCATACAGCATAATAATCTTTTTTGACTGATAATTATTCATCAGAATATGAATTGTAGAATCCTCTTTTTTATCCCTTAATGCTTTATTTCTGTCTATTATGTATTCAAGATAGCTTCTGGTTGGTAATTTATCACTTTTAGAACTGTTACATTTATTACATGCTAATACAAGATTCCAAATATGATCTGATTGTACGAACGACCAAGGGATAAAGTGATCTACGTGAGTTTCTCTGTTGCTGTCGGTTAACTTCTTGCCACAATAGAAGCATTCGGCTTGAAAATATGATAAGAGGATTTTTTCGAAAGGTTTTAACGAAGATCGCTTTGCAATGCTCTCTACTTTACCTAACAGATAATTAATACTAGGAACTTCATTTAGTTGTTCAATCATAGCGGCCATATGGTAATTTGTTAGGTTCACAATAAGCCTTTGATAGTTCAACATAAAAACATGAACTGTAGGGTTTAGTCTCAAAATCTCTTTTTTATGATCGAATGCATAAAAGCTCTCTCTTGTATCTCCATAAAGAGCTCCATATACATTTTCCTTCATTGTTGTTTTGATTTTACTAACTAGTTTCACCTGTAAAGTATCAGGTACCTTATCAAAAACCATTTCAGAGGGAATATCATTTTTGCTTTGTTCCTCTTTAATAATTGAGACAACTCGAGCCGTTTTACCTCTGTTCTGGTTTAACAAGTTGTGGTGAACAATTAGGTTCCAGTAGATCTTAGTAAACGAGTAAGCTAGCTGATCATAAGTTAATTCAAATTCTTCATTTATTTGATATAAATTTTCTATTAATGCTTTTATAAGTGCATATTTATATGTAGAGGATTTGACTGATTTGCTAGATAATACGATTGAGAATATTCTCCAAATATTCTCATCTGTTAAGTATACCTCGTTTAACTCACCTATCTTTAATTTATGACTCAATTCCTCTCCTCCCATTTCTATTCTTCTACATCAATTAGAAAAATCTTTTCTTGAAAACCTCCACGTTTTATGTATTTTTCATTACGAATATCTTCAACTTTTTCAAAAATAGAGCCATGAACAGAAGCTAAGCTATGGAGAATTTCCAAGACATCCGATAATTCCTCTAGAGCATGTTCGTCTGTATCTGCTTCTAGATATTCAGTAATTTCTTCCGTTAATTTATTTCTCAACTCTTTAATATATTCAGCTTCACTTAATATTTTTGTTCGGAATTGCTTACCTGTATTTTCTATTATTTCAGGTATTTTATCTCTTACAAGTTTGTTGTAAACTGCCATAGAAACCCCTCTTTTCATTCTACTCCTTAGTTTGATTTTACTCATAAAAGCTCATTTGTTTAATCTGTTTTAAAACTCTAACACTAATATTTATAAAGTTGTAACTCTATTCAAATATAAAAACTTGATCTAGCTCTTTAAAAAAAGTCTCTTTTTCAATTTTAATATATAAAATTTGGTTTAAACATAATATTTAGGGATTTTGTCAGAGAAAGTCAATTTATCTTTTAATAGCTATCAATCTAAGGTGATATTTTCCAATAATTTCCCTTTTTAATTTTGAATAACTTATCATACTTTTATTTATAATCTATTATTCGTGCTTATAAAATGAATTTTTTTATTCCTACTTAAATCCTTTAATGTCAAGTAATTTAAACAAAAAAATAACCCTTGTTCAATACAAAGGTCATTTTCAGGATTTTTGCCGATTGTAAACTAGAAAGTGTAAACTATTTTGTTAGATACTTTCATTCTAAGCAAGAGACTAATAACATCATGCGTATTTGCTATATATTATCTCACATCAATCAACTCACTCTGAATAATATACCTATGTGGGGCTTTTCCTATAAATTCAAACGGATAGCAGGTTGAAATGGTGAGAAGAGGTTGTTCTTTTCTTACAATGACGGTTCGATCTTCTTTATTTGTGATAAAGATTTTTCTAATTTGATAAACGTAAGTACTGCCTTCAAAGTCAATGGATAATGCATCTCCAATTTTGAGTTCACCCATTTCTTCGAATACAGTATCTCGGTGCCCTGATAAAAGGACGTGTCCATTTTCATTAGGGAGGACTGTCCATTTGCTTTTATGCATTCCTACCCCTGACTTTAAGGTTTCACTATCCGTTCCTAGGAAGATTGGATACTTATTCTTAAGAGTTGGTATATGTAATTCCCCTATCTCTTCACCCATTTGTACGTGAGGCTTCCCATTACTTTCATTACTATTTTTTATTTGAATTCCTTCATGATATGTATCCTCGTATCCTAGGTATTGATTCAATTCTTCATCGCTCATTTGTTGAATTGCTTGTCTTTGGTGCCACCAATCAACTCCAAAGTAGACAAATTGAGCGAACCCTAGAAATATCATGACTAGACCAATTTTTCTTTGCATGTCATCACCTTCAGTCAAGTAAAGGTAGGCGTATAGCCTACCCTTCAATCATTGCATTCGTTATTTGTTAGTCGACCTGTTTTTTTCGTAAAAGAAACAATGCACCAATAGCGGCAGTCATGATACCTAGTGCCATCATGATTGGATTATTTGTTGCTGTTTCTGGAAGTGTTCCTCCCCCTTGCATTCCCTCACCAATTTGAGTTTCACCTTCATTTGTTTCAGTTCCGCCCTCATTAGCTTGAAGATCTGCTACGTATTCGTCGTAATCAGCTTGTGATACTTCACATGGTAAACCATCATTGTCTCTGTCAAGATCATGTGGGTCATTTGTTGCGCTATATCCGTTACTGTGCCAAAAATCCATTAAGCCTTGAGGGTCGTTAGTGAAATCTGTACAGTTCATATCCTGTGCATGTGTAACTTGGAATCCACTAAAAAGAATACCGAAAGATAGAACAGTAAGTGTGATAAGCTTTTTAAGCAATTTTTCTTCCTCCTACATTTAAAATATATGTATTGTCTATAGACAACCAAAAATAGCTTTTGTAAAAATCTGTATTATATGCACTGTTTTTTTAACTGAATTTGGAGGTATTACTGGCTTACTTAAAAGGAGAGATTCAAAACATGATATTTCCCATGAAGAGTCAGTCGTACAGAAGCTACTCCCTCTGCTTTTTTCTTGTTTTTAATAGTAATAACAGGAATATGATTTCAAAGGGAGAATGATAAAATGTAATAGGTGAATTTAATCCAGATGCAACGATTGATGCAATAGAATCGGCAACTGGAATCCAAGAGCAAATGTTGAAGGCTCCAGCAATTAAAGAACATAAGTACATTGATTATCAAGGGAATAAATGAACTGGTAAGGAGGATATAAACGTTGGTAAATATAGTAGCACTACTAGGAGATTATTGGCACGATGCTGATGAGGCCAAGGCTGGTCTAGAAGCAGCAATTGAACGCTTAGGAAACAAGAACGTAAATCTTCACTACATTACGCATGAAGAAGTATCAAAGGTCCTCGATGAAAAGCCAGACTTATTCATCAATGCTAAAATGGATCAATTAAATCCCCAAAATGTACACGTGTACACTTGGCTAACGGATGAATTGGATAAAAAGATTGTTAAGTATGTGGAGGATGGTGGAAATGTCTTAGCATGGCATGCTGGATTAGCTGGATATGATCCTGATAGCGACTACATTCAAATGCTACGCGGATATTTTGACTATCACCCACCAGGACTTCAGGATGTTACCTACATGTTGAAGGAAAATGAAAAAAGTGGAGAAAATACTTTTTCCCTTTCCGATGAGCAGTATTTTGTCCACTGTGATGTAGCAAATACAGAAATTGACCTTTGGAGTACAGGTGTAGATGGCGATTCGATCGCAGGCTGGAAGCATTCCTATGGAAAAGGAAAGGTATGCTGTTTTACTCCTGCTCATACGAAAGATGGGATGTTGAATGAAAACGTCTCAAGATTATTAGCCGACAGAATTAATTGGACGATCTCTAAATAAATAATTGAACGAAGAATTCTCCCTCCACCCAAAATTCAAATATGAAGTGGCTTATACTTTATACAGAAATACAAATGTATCATAAAATATTTTAAAAGATAATAATCTTTTTAGAATAAGAATTAATGAACCTAAAAGAAATAGAGGAGCTGCTAAATACTTGCAGCTCCTCTATTAATAGTCTGTTATATTGTAGCTTCTTTATGTAGTACCGATTTAATACTCCACTCCAATGGTGAATAGTTCCCATCTGGACGGTTTAAGTTGATTCTCTCAGTTAGTGGAGTAGTCCGATTACACATGAATCGAGGAACGCCTGAATGATTCTGTGAGGCAGCATGATATAAAAACGGGTGGCATAAAATCACATCTCCAGGGTTTCCGGTGGTTTCAATCACACGAAGCTTGATACCATCTTCATCAACATAAGGATTTTCCATAAATTTCTCGATCCGATCTTGTTCATTATTCGTTGTGTCATCCTTTTGATTAGAGGCAGTTAATTCGGAAAACCACGGGTGCTGCTTATTCAAAGCACGAATGCCCTCTTCAAGCTCAATTCCGTCAGGTTGCTTGGAAAGAAATTTTGCTATTACTTTATGTGAACCTTCTGCCACAAGTGTGCCCCCACCTTGTTTTCCTATTTCAGAGAATAAATTTAAGCAAAGTAGGCCTTGTTCAGGACTGTCAATATAATGGCGAAAATGAATACCATCCCAATGCCATCCAGTAGTCGGTACGCTCCATGGTTTGTTAGCACCTTGAGAAAAATTAACTGGCCACCATCCATAGCCAACCTTCTTATCACTTTCACCATATACTGTCCTATTCGCCCATCGCCCCTCACCAACAAGATCCTCAATGGCATCTGCTAATCTTGTTGTATTACATTTCTGGAATTCATCATGTTCATAGGTTTCATTTAATTGGACCATTTCTTCAGTCCAAGTTGAACTATCATCCTTTAGAACTCCTCGTTTTTCAACATTCTCCCATACTATACTTTGAGCTTCTAACGCCACCTCTTTAGAAAATGCTTGTTCAACCTTTACCCAACCTAATTCGATGAACTGATTGACTTGCTCTTGAGTTAACACCTTATAATTCGTCAAAGTACTTCCTCCTTTAAATATGGACAAATCCAAAAGAATAAAGCTTATCTTTTTCTAACATGTGTTTACCTTCTTCCCACTATTGAGAGCCTTTGGTTTTAACAGTTTTCTCATGGATGAAGATAAAATAATAAGGTGGTTCATCCTTCCTTTCTAAAAAAGATAACACAAGAAAGGGTTTTCATTTCTTGATGATAACGATCCTGCTGCTTGTTTCCTATTCTTATATTATAATAGATTTTACTTAGTTTGTCTGTCAAATAAAGTAAGTTTGTTATGTTTTTATAAAATTTTGGATTTTACTTGGTCCTTGATATCCTAACCCTGATCAGTATGGTTGTACTGTACAACAATTGACTTGGTGTTTATTATTTTTACAATAGTCCACATCACTTTACAGAGCTAAGGATAGAAAAATTGTTTTGGGTAAAGGGCAGACAGATAACACTCCTGAAGAAGACTTATGCTTGGTTTATGTATTTTTAAATGATGTGATTTTAAACTCATATGATATTTTAAAAGGTTAACTCTTTTTTGCCAATGAAAAATCCCCTAAAGATAGACTTTTAAGAACATAATCTCATGCTCTCTTTTTTATCATGTCTACCCGTAGGGGATTTACTAGCATATTATCATCTGTACTGAAAGGACTATCGGCTCAGACCAGGTCCTCCTGAACTCGGTTTGCACTCGAAACTGCTTGCTGCTTCCGGGTCGCCTTTTTTATAGCGTGCCACTAATGGATAAGCGCATAGTGGACGTGAACGATCCGGTGCCCATGTGGAAGGTACCTCAGGGTTAACGCCACCTGGATTTCCCTCACCGCGAGCTGTCGCTATAATACGATCCGGTGCCTTGCCATATTCAACCCAATCGATTAAAGCGCCCAGGCCATCAAACTGGTCGGTGGCAGGACCGCCACTGACATGCCCCATGCCAGGGACCTCAAAATATCTGACGAACTCATCGGCTTTGTTTCGGTAGTTCGCGTCGAGTTCCTTGTACCAGCGCCTTGTGTCATCAGAGGAGAAGATACCGTCTGATGAACCGTGTGCCACGATCATTTTAGCTCCTGAATTGCGAAGGGTGTCCAAATTCGTTGGGTCAGGAGGCGTCATGAATTCCATGGCACTCTCTGTATACAAATCGTTAGACTCATAGATAAGTTGCCACTTATTGTCCACATCAAAGCTTAGAGCATATTCCGGTGGCGTTTTTCCATTAACCCCTTCAGGGGGCGATAGGAAAATGTGGCTAACAGTTCCTGGATCGAGTGCAACCGAAATTCTGAACTTCCATAAGCCCCACCCATTATGGACAAGTCCCGGATCAAATGGGAAAGAAGTGTAGATCTGTTCTCCTGAGTTAGTACGAGCTCCCGCAAAAACATCCTTCACGACTTGCTTCTGTTCTTCCGTTAAGCAGGTGCCGTCCCGATCCAAGTCACAAGTAGGTACGTCTCGCTCAACGCTGAAGACCTTCTGACAACGCTCAGTGTCCTGTACGATTCCGTCGTTTAGCCGATCCAGACCATCACAGCGGTCTAAAATCGCCTCAGCAATAACTTGACGTTCGGCTAAAGGTAGTGCTGTCTCCAAGTTGTTAATGTCGGTTGCAACCTTTGCCCATTGCTGAACTCCCCACAACTGGGCTACCGCAGACTGGGGCAAGTTAAATCCTGGCGCGATGGCTAAAAAGCCATCGTACTGATCTGCATAGCGTGAAGCAGCCACCATAGTGTGACGACCGCCATTTGACCCCCCGGCAATATATGAGCGATCAGGCTTGCGTCCGTAAGCAGCTTCGATCAAGCTCTTAGCCATAGGTGTAAGTGTTCCGACTGCTTGGTAACCGAAGTCAAGACGTGCCTGCGGATCAAATCCGAAACCAACGTTCTGAGCTGAAGTGTGACCTGCATCCGAACTAATAACAGCAAAGCCCTTTTGCAGTCCGTTTTCCAGCGGGCCGCCTCCTAAACTTCCAACTGCTGTTACGACGTTGCCATCCGCTCCACCATTTGCTTGATAGAGGAACCGTCCCGCCCATTCAACTGGAAGCCGCATTTCAAAACCGATCGCATACGTCTGACCGTCTACAGGGCTCTCTCGCTCGTTCATTTTTCCCTTGATGAGACAATGCTCGCCTACAGGCTTACCGGCATTGGACAGTGTTCCCTCAGCAACAAGCTCTGCCGATGTGATAGTGGTATTATTAAAACTAAATGTTTCTACTAAATCCACACACATCTCCAGCTTGCCTGGCTGTGCTGGAGCAAGCTGGGGAATTTCATCTTTTGCCCCACCTTTAGTTGTAGGTTTGTTTGTATTTTCTTCTTTATGGGGTGCACTTACTTTTGAAGCGCTTACACTTTCAGGAAACACACTAGAAGGAATTAACGACATAATGACAAGAGCTACTGTGAGTAGAATGGAAAAGCTTTTTTTCTTTTTCATATATTTTCTCCTTTCATCTTCGCTTGTAAAGCAGTTTATAATCCTTTTAGGGTTATATAGCTTTTATTTACCTCCTCTTAAAAGTTATCACCACACAAAGATTGTACATAATATTCAGAAAATTAATAACCCTTATTGTGTAGGAATTCAAACTTCAAAATTCCTATATAGTAATGAAAGGATCTAACGACCTACGAATTAATAACTCTACATTCTAAAAAATGAATATCCAACTTTACTTAGTTAAAGGTTTACGCATTTTTATATTTAGTAGTGGTTCTATTATGTAATTAAGGGTGAATTTTCACCAAGATTGCTCGCTTTTCAAACTTCAAGTCTTTAGTTATAATAGTAATAGAGAAATCATAAACTAAAAAAGACTGTTCGGTGCTCGAACACCAAACAGCCATACAATAGCTAGGTCCCCTACAAGGGGGTCAGCGGGTTGGAAAAATAACTCACCTTATCGCGTTGTCATGCTCAAGGGTGGGTTATTTTTTGTCTCTAAAAGATATGATCGACAACACCAAACTTGCAAATGCTATCATAAGCATTAACGTTTGAAATACTGTCATCATAAGCATCACCCCCTTTCGTACGGGGTAACGCTGACCACCCTTGAGTACCTATCTATTGCGATTCTATTACACTGTAGAACATTTGTTAGCTTTTCGTTTTATTATTAGCAAAATGGCTGTTTGTTTTTTAAGTGTCCTCTACCCCATTATCTCTGCCACAAGCTGGTGGGAGTATAGTCGAGCTTTGTGGTCATAGACCATTGTGCTGACCATTATCTCATCTGCCTTCGTCTCATCTAAGAAGGATTGCAGCTTTTTCTTTACGTTGTTAGGACTCCCAATGATCGTGGAGCTTAATTGTTTTTCTAAAATTGCCTTTTCATATGGGCTCATGAGCTCATCTAAACTCTCTACTGGTGGTTGTAGCTTTGATGGTGTGTTCCTTATCATGTTCAGGAAGCTTTGTTTGATGGAAGTGGCTAGCAATTCTGCTTCCTCATCCGTATCTGCTGCTATCACGTTTACGGCTACCATTGCGTAAGGCTCTTTATACTCCTCCGACGGCTGGAAATTATCGTAATACAATTTTAGAGCTGGTAATGTGTTTTCAGGTGAAAAATGACTGGCAAAAGCAAATGGCATCCCGAGCTGTGCTGATAATCTGGCACTGAAGCCGCTAGAACCTAACAACCAAATAGGGATATTTGCTCCTTCACCAGGGATTGCTCGTACCGGTCCAGTACCTTGAAAATAGGCTTGTAGTTGTTCTAATTGTTCTGGGAAATCATCGCCATTGGTGTAGTTTGCTCCACGAATAGCATGGGCTGTTCGTTGGTCTGTTCCCGGTGCACGCCCTAATCCTAAATCAATTCGGCCTGGAAACATCGCTTCGAGGGTTCCAAATTGCTCCGCGATCACCAGTGGCGAATGGTTTGGAAGCATGATTCCGCCGGATCCTACCCGAATAGTAGAAGTATGCGCCGCAACATGGCCGATGACGACAGATGTTGCAGAGCTTGCTATGCCAGGCATATTATGGTGCTCTGCTAACCAGTACCGTTTATAGCCTAGCTTTTCCGTTAACTGTGCTAACTCTACCGAATGTTGAAAGGATAGACTAGGCGTCCCCCCTTGCACAATGGATGCAAGATCAAGGACGGAAAAGGATATTTCGTTAATTGATTTTTTCGGTCTATTTATTGCCATTGTATAACATCTTCTTTCTTTTTAATTTACTAGTTGGAATGGCTTAGATATGTTTGCCTAGTATAGTATGTACCCCATCCAAAAAGGGTAGAACATAATAATTAATATCATAACAAGAAAAATAGCTGATTTAAATTAAGATGACTTAGTTGAAGGTTGCGTTCACATACTACACTTTGGAAAACAACATTCGTTCTTCAATTTAGACTGCCGAATATATCCATCCTGTATTGATTCAAACACAAATTACGTACCAGATTTGGACTATTCCCGAAGCAACATCCTTCCTTCTAGATTTTTGAAGACTTGAGGAAAATCTAAGAGTTTAAGAAATCTACATATAATACCAACTCAAGTGAATACTAATTTGTGGTTTATAGAAATCTATTCGATAAATTATTTTGAAGGAGTAAACCATATGACAAAGATGAAAGCAGTGGGATTACATCGTTATCTCCCAATTACTGATCCAGAAAGCTTATTAGATCTTGAAATACCAAAGCCAACACCACAAGACCATGATCTTTTAGTACGTGTTCAGTCTATTTCGGTGAATCCTGTTGACACAAAGGTAAGAAGCCCAAAGGATCGTGTGGAAGAGCAACCGAAAATACTTGGCTGGGATGTTGCTGGTATTGTGGAAGAAACTGGGCCCAAAACTACATTGTTTAAGAAAGGTGATCATGTTTTTTATGCAGGTAGCATTACTCGACAAGGAGCCAACAGTGAGTATCATCTTGTCGATGAACGAATAGTCGGACGTAAACCGAAAACTTTATCATTTCCAGAAGCAGCTGCATTACCACTTACATCTCTTACTGCTTGGGAAGCCTTATTTGACCGATTAGGTATACCAGAGACTGGAAACGAGAAAACAAATCTATTAATTATTGGAGCCGCTGGAGGAGTTGGTTCAATAGCGATTCAATTGGCAAAAAGGGCTGGTCTGACCGTCATAGGAACAGCTTCCCGGCCAGAGTCAACGGATTGGATAAAAGAACGTGGTGCTGATCATGTTATTAACCATTACGAGGAGTTTGTCCCTCAACTAAAACAAATTGCATTGGAACATGTTGACTATATCTTGTGCCTGAACCGTACCGACATGCATTGGGATAATATGGCCAAAGCGATTAAACCTCAAGGGAAAATTTGCTCCATATATGAGACTGATGAGAAATTGAACTTATATCCTCTATTTAATAAAAGTGTTACGTTTGTATGGGAACTTATGTTTACTCGAGCCATGTTTCAAACTCCCGATATGATGAAACAACATGAAATTTTAAATAAAATCTCAGATTTGATTGACTCTGGCATACTTAAAACAACAGTGAATGAAGTTCTTTCTCCAATAAATGCGGAAAATGTAAGAAAAGGACATGCTATGTTAGAGGAAGGAAAAACGATTGGAAAAATCGTCCTAGAAGGTTTTTAACTTGTTTAAGCCTTAAATATATACGGAGTATTATGCAAGACCCTATGCTGATATTGGCAGCATGGGAAATAAAGTTCATCTGTTTCCCATGTTGTTCATATTACTGCTGTGTTTTCTTAATAAGGTTGCCGCATGTATCACCGAAGCCTGGTAGCGTAGTGTATGTGCGCCATTTCTGAAGGAACCGTATTAACTGTATCTTTTTTCAACTAATCATTTAACGGTACGCTTTAGGATTAAAAAGCAATTTTGCAAGTAAATCAGCAAAGAAAAATGCTTGGAGACATATGTGTAAGCACCCGCTTAATCCATTTCCAAATCTTCAAGAATCAACAGAAAAATAAGCTACTATGATAAGCGGAGAAATTCCTCTTAATAAGGAAATACCACGAAAAAAAGATGAAATAAACGGAAAGATTCCGCCTATTTCATCGAAAAAGAAGAAAATGGATCATTTTACTTTGCTTAATCGGAAAAATTCCGCTTATATCCCCCAAAACCAAGCTTTATTCTTCGTTTAACCGGAAAAACTCCGTTTATTTAAACGATCGGTTACCCAATTAAGGAAAATCAAGAAAATCTGCTTTATTTAACCGTCTCTCTGACTTCAACTCCCACCCCCTGGTACTTAAAATTGCTAGAATAAAACAAATTCTTTCTATTCATTTCTTTTCAAACATTTATACCTTGGTTATAATAGTAGTAGAGAAAACATAATATAAAAAAGACTGTTCAGTGCTGTAACACCAAACAGTCCATACAATAGCTAGGTTCCCTACAAGGGGATCAGCGGATTTGGAAATAACTCACCCTATCGCGTTGCCGTGCTCAAGGGTGGGTTATTTTTTGTCTCTAAAAGATATGATCGACAACACCAAACTTGCAAATGCTATCATTAGCATTAATGTTTGAAATACTGTCAACATAAGCATCACCCCCTTTCCATACGGGGTAATGCTGACCACCCTTGAGTTACCTATCTATTGCCATTCTATTATAATATAAAAAAAGAACGCTTGTTCGATTTATATTTTATTTTTAACGCAATAGATGATTAATCTATTTCCAAATCTTCAAGAATCGCCAGAAATAAGCTACTAAAATAACCGGAAAAATTCCTCTTAATAATGAAATATTACGGAAAATAGATAAAATAGACGGAAAAATACCGTCTATTTTATCAAAAAAGAAGAAAATGGACCATTTTACACTGCTTAACCGGAAAAATTCCGCTTATATCTCCCAAATCGGGTTCAATTCCTCGTCTAACCGGAGAAAATCCGTTTATTTAAACGATCGGTTACTTAATTAAGGCAAAACTAGAAGGTCTGCACAGCTAATTGGTAAGAAATAAAAAGAAGCATGAAATAAAATTCTCACGCCCCTTTCTTATAAACATATACAGATGTACTCAACCACTTAACAACGCTTTCAACCAACGATAACCTCTACAAACTCTAGTAAACTAAACCTTCCGATCACTTAATTTCCCAACAAGCTCCACCAATCCACAATCTGCCATTGAGGATAGTCGATAATCAACCTCAGGAAATGTTAAATGCTTCGTGGTGTCATTCGGAACAATCACACAGGTTAAACCTGCTCGTTTTGCGGCGAGAGAACCATTGGCTGAATCCTCGAAAGCAATACAAAATTCAGGTTCAACTCCTAGCTTTTTAGCTGCTAACAGGTAAAGCTCTGGATGGGGTTTCACTTCAGCAACATCATCAGACGTCATGATACATTCAAAATAATGTAGTAAGCCTAATCGATCTAAATGGCTTGAAACCCATTTATAATCAGAGCTTGAAGCAAGACCAATTTTTAGGTTCATCGCTTGTGCTTCCTTTAGGAAATCCTCAACACCTGGTCGTACCTCTAAAGAATTCAGCCTTGTTTCCAGCTTTTCTTTATTCATTTTTTTGAGCTGCTCTCGATCAATTTGTTCGATTTCCTTTTCTAGAAGGTCATATATTGAGACATTAGATTTTGTTCCGATATGTTGTATCCATGACTGAAATGGAAATTCTACGTTATGCAACTCAAACATTTCTTTATAAATCGTTGTATGAACAGATTCGGTATCAAAAATCAACCCATCAAAGTCAAACACAACTGCTTTATACATGGAATCATTTCCTTTACGTATATTTTTATCGCATTTAGTAATCTGTTTCTAGTCGTAGCTTCACCCGATCTGCGATTAAATGGTAGTTTGAGTAATGAACAGGGATTGATTTTTCATTATAAATGATTTTATCTACTAAAATGATTGGGGTCATTCTATTAACCTCTAAATGCTTTTGTACCTCTTCTGTTGGATGGACAAATTCAAGGTCTTTACAAACCTTACTAAAATTTATTCCATACTCGTCATTAATAATCCTAAAGGTTGAACTTTCTGCTGTGATTTTGTTTTCTATTTCGGGATAAAGCTCTGTTGGAAAGTAAGCATAATCCAAGCTTAAAATTTGGTTATTTCGATAAACTTTTCTGACTAGTTCAATGTACTCGTCAAATTGATTATTAAATTTATTATTAATATGGGCTGTTCCTTTTATTTTCTCCATTGAAAGAATATCTTTTGTAATAAATTCACTTTTTGTCGTCAAGCCTTCGGTGTATCCTTGAAAATGTAAAAGGTGAATTTCTTTACGAAATGTATTCACAAATGTACCTTTTCCCCGAATAATCTGAAGAACACCTTCGTCTACTAATTCTTTTATGGCACGACGTATCGATATTCTACTAGCCTGAAAAATTTCACATAACTCAGCTTCAGTCGGAATTTGGTCACCCTGATTTAGCCGATTAGTTTCAATATATTGTTTGATTCCCGTCATGATTTCTTCATATAAATAATTTTGAATTGAATCGCGGTTACTCATTAAGCTCGCTCCTATATGTTTAACGTTACCATTAATTATACAATAACCTTTAGGCACATTAAACTTTTTGCATTTCTTTCGGGTAACCGAATCCACCGTATTCCTGGCAAGTCTTCTCAGCGGACTTTGTTCCTTTCTCAATGGCAGCCTCTATCTCATCACCATTCATATAAGCCGTTAAAAAGCCTGCGATTAAGCTATCACCTGCACCCATTGTGTCCACCACATCAATTTTCTTTAACTTTTGCTCATACATCTCGCCATTTTTTATAAAAATTGCTGGCTTCCCCCCTCTAGTCAAGCCAATGATTTCAAATTGAAAAGAACGTAAATCGTTAATGAACTTTTCCAACTCTTCATCTGAGAGCTCAGCAGCTGAGAAAAATGCATACGAAATATACGGAGAAATCGACTCAATATAAGGTAGGTCCTTTCTATTCGAAAAGTCATACGAAACCTTTGCTTCTTTTGATAATTTAGCCAATTCACTTTCCATCGAGGAATAGCAGCTCACATGGCTTAAATCGAAATTTTTAATATAATCCAGTTCTTCTTGAATGAGCTGAATTTTGAATTTATGCTGGACGGTATTTTTAGGTCCTCCTACAAATACACGGTCATGATCTTCAGTCAAAGTAACCTGCGGCTGGCCAGTGATACCAATGACGTCACGTGAATATTGATAATCCACCCCTTCTTGCCGAAGTACATACTTAATATGTTCAGCCTGCTCATCGTTCCCAAATATCCCAATATACGAAACTTCACTTGCTCCATTCCGTTTCGCATTGACTGCAACATTGACACAATTCCCTCCAGGATAATAGTTATGTTGATCTAAATAGCAATCCACTACGTTATCACCAATTGTGATTAATTTCATAAAGCATCATCCTTTCACAGAGCCTTCTGCAAGACCTCTAACCAAGTATTTTTGTAAGAATATAAGTAAAACAATCATTGGTACTGTTGCAATAACCATTCCTGATAGCAATACTCCCCAATCTGTACGAAGAGCATCTCGAAAGACCATTAAACCTGATGGAATTGTTTTTAATTCACTGGAGTTTATGAAAACGGTTGCAAATAAAAATTCATTCCAAGCGAAATAGGCAGTTAAAATAACAGATGTAACAACAATAGGTAGTGAAATCGGCAAGTAAATACGCCAAAAAATACCGAATTCCGTACAGCCATCCATCAACGCTGATTCCGATAACTCTTTTGGTACTGTTAAAAAGAAAGCCCGAATCAAGATAATCGTTAAAGGTAATCGATAGGCCACATAAGTCAGAATGAGTGCCCAATGTGTATCAATCAAGTTTGTGATCGTTAAAATTTCAAATAAAGGGATTAAAGCAACCTGTGGATTCATCATTAACCCACCAATTGTAAAAAGGAGTGCGGCGTCAATCCAGCGATTTTTATATCGGGATAGTACGAACGCAGCCATTGCTCCGATTAGGACCGTTAGAATAATCGTTGATAATGTGACATATACACTGTTGATAAAATAGCTCGAAATTCCTTTTGACCATGCAAGAGAATAGTTTTCAACCTTCCATTCGGTTGGCAAAGCCCAAACATTACTATAAATTTCCTGATAGCTTTTAAATGATGAGATAAACATCCAAAAAAGTGGATATAGAATGATAATAGCAAAGCACAGCAAACCGAGAAAGACAATATTTTTGGTGATACGAGTTTGAATTGGGATTTTTATTTTATTTGTAGGAACGGTACTAGGGAATGTGGACTTCTTTACATTTGTTTTGATCATGTACTTCATTCCTCCTTCCCTGTTTTCGAGACTTTGATTTGGATAAGCGCAAATACAGCAGATAATAAGAAGATTAGGGATGCTAATGTTGATGCATAGCCCATGTCATCTTTAACAAAGCCTGTTTGATACATGTGAATCGCTAAAGTCATAGAGCTATTTCCTGGCCCACCATTTGTGAGAATATAAGGTTCATTAAATACTAGAATAGAGCCCGTCACAGTTACTAATAGATTAACAAAAGTAGCTTCCTTCACCTGTGGTACTGTTACACTAAAGAATCTTCGTATTTTCCCAGCACCATCGATCTCTGCAGCTTCATACAGATCCTTCGGAATTTTCTGAATGGAAACGATAAATAACATCGTAATTAGCCCTATACTTTGCCATTGAGACATGGCGATCACACTATAGATAGCCGTTGTTGAATTACCTAGCCAAGGCTTGGCAAACTGCTCTAATCCAATGAGCTCAAGGAAGCTATTTAATAATCCAATTTGAGGATTATAGACAAATCCAAATAATAAGGCAATAACTGAGATTGAAATCATAACTGGCATAAAATAAATCACTCGGAAGACTTGCGCAAATCGTCTAAAAAACTTATCCTCTAAAATAGCAGCTAGCACTAAAGCGAAGAACACTTGAAGTATCACAGAAATAATTGCATATTTAACATTGTTGTTTAATGCAGTGAGAGCTACTCCATCAGCAAATAATTGTTTGAATTTACTCAAACCAACAAACTCTTTCGTTTGTGAAAAAACACTAAATTCAAAAAAACTATTATAGAAGTTTTGAATAAGTGGTATGTAAATAAATAGTCCTAAAAATAAAACAGTTGGTAACATGAATAGAATTGGAGTTATTTTTACCCTTTTTATCTTCATTACAATCCCCCACCCTTCTTTTGAAGAATCGCCCTAACCTTTTCAATATCTTAGTTAGGGCAATTCTACTTCTTATTGGTTACGTAATTTAGCAGCTGCTTCTTGTACTTTTGCCATAATCTCTTCAGGTGTTGTTTGATCGGTTGCTAATTCTTGACCACCACGCATGAAAACATCTGCAATGGATATATCAACCGCATTATCAAACCAAGGGGTCGCATCTGATGCATCTAGTATAATTTGATAGGCTTCTAGACTTGTTGGGTTGGATGTTTCTTCTGTTACCCCGCCTTTAATTGCGTTCAGTTGACCATCTGCTTTCGTAAATTCTTTAGCCGTTTCCTCTGATGTGAGGAATTTCAAGAACTCTACGGCTTCAGGTGGAGCATTTTTACTTAGCATCCAGCCTTCTGGTGCACCAGTAAGGGATTTAGGTCTTCCATCCCCATCTTCAACCTCAGGGAAATTAAAGAAGCCAAACTCCACATCTCCAGCATCTTGTACATATCCAACCTCTGCAAATTGCATATACAATACTGGAACTTCACCAGCAGCAAACATATTTCGAGCTGCTTCATGATCAATAGCCGTTGACACCTCACCCATGTAAGTGGTCAACTCTTTAAAGATTTCTAGACCGCGAATATATCCTGGATCTGTATATTCACCCGTCTCGGTATTATAATCTTTAAGAAGTATATCATTAGCTATGACTCTATCAAAAATAGTGCCCATGTAATGAGAAATGGCCCAACCATTTGTTAATCCTTCTACTAATGGTGTTTCATAGCCAGCTTTCTTCAATTGATCTAACGCATCGATCAGTTCATCGTATGATCCTGGTACCTCTATATTATTTTCTTCAAAAATTTGTTTGTTATAAAAGAAAGCTTTACCGTCAACTGTAAACGGTATTCCATACGTAACATCATCAAACGTAAATCCAGCATACTGAGACTCGATAATATTACCTGACCATTCTGTATCCTCTGCCATTACATCGTTTAGCTCCATAATACGTCCGGAGCTTACTAGATTTGCGGCAAACGTGTCTGACCATGAGGTAAACACATCGGGAAGATCATCATTTGAAACGAGGACTTTAATTTTTTCTTTATAAGAATCATTTAAAACAGAATCAACATTAATTTTTACATTAGGATGCTGCTTTTCAAATTCTGCAATTTTTTCATCATAAAATGATTTTCTAGGTTCATTCGGCCATCTATGAAAAAAATCAATTACTACTGTATCACCATCAGATGATTCGCCATTGCTTTCATTGGAGGAAGAACATGCTGCTAAAAACATAGAGCTGGCTAAAATAACAACTAAAAAGCATAGGTACTTTTTCATTAAATTATTTCCCCCTCGTAACCAATTTTTCCGAAGATTAATACTCCATTTTCCACATATATCTTCTTACTGATAATGGATGTCCGGTATGTTCCGCTAAACCATCAGCATATAAGCGTAAAACAGGACCCGCTAG
The DNA here is from genome assembly GCF_003667825.1 of Metabacillus litoralis. Taxonomy (NCBI): domain Bacteria; kingdom Bacillati; phylum Bacillota; class Bacilli; order Caryophanales; family Bacillaceae; genus Metabacillus; species Metabacillus litoralis. The sequence goes on from NZ_CP033043.1 coordinate 1,476,053, forward strand.
TGCTGAACCAAAATACTCTTTAAGGTCTTCGTCCACTCCACTGTAATCAAACTCTTTCACATTCACCACTTCAACTTTTTCACTATATTTCGTTACAAAATCAAGAGCACGCTGATCAAGCGGTGTACTTGGCCCTTCCCCAACTACCACTAAAAATGGGACATCAAAATCAGTTACTTCAAATGGTCCATGGAAATACTCTCCTGAATGAATAGCGTTTGAATGGATCCACAGCATTTCCATTAGCAAGCAACTTGTGAAGGAATAAGCATGGTGGATATATGCTCCACTTGCCATTGTGTAAATCACCTTATCACGCTTATATTTCTTACCAAATGTATCCGCTACATCCTTATACTTTGCTTGGTTGCTTTCTATTAACTCTCCTAGCTTAGATAATTGTTCTACACCACGGAGAAACTTCTCTTCCCCAGTAGTTTGATTTAGTAATTTAAAGAGCAATGTGTAGTATACTCCTATTTCTCCATCAATGGCCTCTGAGCCATCTTTATAGTTGTAATGAACGGTATATTCTGATTCCTGACAAAGAGGAGATTCAACATCCATTGAAATCGCAACAGTTAAGGCACCCTGTTCTCTTGCATATGTAGCAGCTCCAACTGTTTCTGGAGTTGTACCAGAATGAGATCTTAGTATCACAAGACTGTTTTCACCCAATGCTTTCGGTGCACGATGAATAAATTCATTTGAAGTATAAACAAAGCTCGGCATGCTAGTATCCTTCGTCACAAAATAATCCCCTAGAGAAAGCGCTGCCATTGAACCGCCACATGCCACAAAGAAAATGTTTTTAATATCCTTCCCCTTCACAGCCTCGATCACGTTTTGAATTTGTTCCACATGTTCTTGTTTCATAAATTAACCTCTCCCCTCAAATTTTCACTTAGTTAGGTAGTGAATGATTTACTTACCATCTAACCTCTAAGTTTTGTTATGATGTCATATAACATCATCTATAAGGTAATAGTACATCATATGATGTCATAGGTCAACAACCTATTTTAAATTTTCTAAAAATTTATATGAAAACCTATTCTTGACCGCTCACACCCACTCTCCACCAGATTTAACTACAAATAATCCAGATTTAACCTTAATTTAAACTTTGTCATGTACCATTACATTTATAGATTGGTTTTTCGACGTTTGGATCAGACAAAAACAAGAAAGTTGAGGAGAAAAAATGACATTTTTAAAAAGCTGCTTTTCGCTCATAGCAGTTCTTTCACTTACTGTTTTCATTTCAGGTTGTGGAAAAGGTGAAGCTATAGATCACGCGGAGGAGTATATTTCATCAATAGATACAATGGACATTCCAGATGACGTGGAAGTGATTGGGCTGGGTGAAGCAACACATGGGAATGTTGAATTTCAGGAGTTAAAACAACAGGTTTTTGAAACATTGGTGATTAATGAACATGTACGCGTCTTTGTTTTAGAAGGTGATTTCGGAGGCGGTCAGCAGATTAACAATTATATTTTAGATGGAGAAGGCTCCGCAGATGCTGCTGTTAATAGCCTTGATTATCCTATTTATAAAACTCAGCAAATGATTGATCTTGTTGAGTGGATGTATGATTATAACAAATCGGTGCAAGACGAAGAGAAAATTCGTTTTTATGGGAATGATATGCAGCGCTATGACTACAGTAAAAAGAACCTACTAGATTATTTTGCTGTTGTAGACAAGGAAGCTGCTACTAAATATAGTGATCAATTGAAGCATGTTTCCAATGAAACGATGCGCGATTTAACAACGAAGCAGTTAGAAAATGTAGATAAAACGATCGATCACATTCTTCAAGATTTACAAGCAAATGAAGCTAAATATTTGGAACATTCATCTGCTGACGAGCTTGCGTTTGCTACAGCCTATGCACAAAATATGAAGCAGCGTACACAGCTATTTTTATCAGAAGAAAACTATACAAACCTTCGTGATCAATATTTAGCTGAGAATTTACAATGGATTATGAAATATGAAAAAGAACGAGGAAATGAAAAAGTGTTTTTCTCAGGACATAATGGCCATGTCGAAAAAACGTCTGCCTCACCTGCTGGCTATAAATCAATGGGAAATTACTTAGATGAGGTTTATGGAACAAAGTATTTTGCAATAGGGACTGACTTTATCAACAGTGAATTTCAGGCAAAGAACGATGGTTCAGGCAACCGCAAAACATTTACCGTAAAAAATCAACATGATTTAGTGGATGCATTTAGTGAAGTTAAGTCTAATACCTTTTACGTTGATTTTGAAAAGAGCCGTGAGTCGGAAGAATTGTCCAAGATCCTATCTAGTAAACAAAAAATGGCAAATATAGGTGATGATTTTCGCTCATGGTATAAGCTATTAAAGATGTTTTATACGATTGAAATGGTGCCTGATAAGGCTTATGATGGTTTGATTATTGTAAAGGACGCGACACCTACTAAAGTGATAGAATAAGACTTAAATATAAGGAGGTTCTTATGTTTCTATTTTAAAAACACGAGAACCCCTTTTTTCATTGTGTTTTAGTTATGATAATTTATATTGCTGACTAACCTCCTTTTCAGTTAACACGTAATCATCTCTACTATAATCCCCAGCTATCGCAGGAAAAATTGTGAATTCCTTCTTCATATCTCGGAACGAAATCCTACCATTTCCTTGATAAAAATCATTATCTAGCGAGGTTTCAATACAGTTTAAGGGAGAATGAAAATATGTTTCTCTGTAGTGTTGAATGGCATCTTCCTGGCTACGGGCAAAAATGAAGACAAAATCAGTCTTGTTCTGCTTCAAAGAATAAATTCGAACCTTTCGAAAATGCAAAAGATTTTTTTGGATCATTTCCTCCACGGTCTGGTGATTTGCCTGATTTAAATCGATTTTCGATATGTGGTCATTTGAAGAAATTTTCCTCTCTTGTAATAAATGAAAAAGATAATGGGCCAACGGAGATTCTTCTAATTTTATCGCTTCCTCGTAAACTTCTTTTACATTCATGTGATCACACCTCAATTTTTAAAATGTTTAAACATATTTAAGAACGAACACTCGTTCTTTTTACTCAACAATTTTTATTATGTATTCGTAAATGTTCACGAAAATCTATTAGAGGAAATGATTTCAAGGGAGTGATCTCTCCCCCATCAATCATTCATTAAGTTCCTCTACTTCAGCTATGAAATTGTTAATCTTGTAAATATGCTCCCTGTTTTTTCACATTGATTTCACATGTTTCATAATTGTAGGAAATCAGTTGTTAATGCTCACTGAAACGGCTTATCAATGCTTGGACTTCCTCAATTGATAAACGAGTTTTCTGTGAAATTTGTTCGATTGATACTTGATAGCTTCCAACTGTAGTAGCTTGCGGATTCGTAAGTAAGTAAAGATAGAATTACTTTTCTCCCAAGCCATCTCCTGTACAACTGGAGCTCTCCAAAAATCTGTGTTAACCATTTTGGATTTTTCCATTTTTCAACACTTCCCTATCTCCTATTTATTTTCTCTTCACCCTCTATATATAGAAAAACGGATGAAGAGTAGCGTCTGTTTTTAAAAAATTTAAATTTTTTTGCGATTATTAAATTTCTTACCAAGTATGACAAAGTTTAGAGTCTCTTCAATCCTCCCCCGCTGTAAGATCAAGCACAAACTCACTCGGTATCGGTCGTCCAGTTCCAGTAGAATTTGACTGCTTGGACTTTTGTTTAGAAGACTGGTTATCCTGATAAGAATCTATTTCTTCAATGGTTAGTAAAGACTCATTTTTCCAGTTTTTAAGTATGCCAACGATATAGTTTAGTTTTCTTTTGTTATTAGCACAGGCAATACCCATGGCTTTTAAGACAACATCTTTAGGGTGTAAAAAGCACGAATTGTCTAACCAGGATAATAGCTGGTGTTTGGCGTTTATGTTAGATAACCCAAATCCATTGCTGTCCCAGAACTCTATGATTTCGTTTATATCTTTTGATTTTTGACTTTGTTGGTCATCATCTAGATCTGAATTGTCTTTAGAGGATTGTTTTTCTTCCCTAGTTTCTGTAACTCGAGGGTTTGAGTTTTCTTCAATTTGATCTTGTACAGTTGCAGAATATGTATGTTCTTTACCCTTATGGCTCATTTCTTCCTCAACTTCTTTATGACAATAAGGTTCATATAAGCGAACTATTTCCTCTCTTTCAATTCCTTCGCAAACATACGAAATAAGCGAGGTATCCTTGACCTCTTTTAATTCTTTTGTAATACAATCCATAATTGGTTTGCCGCCTCTATGAAGGTTATTTTTCCCCCAGTTTTTAATAGCGATTTCACATGTTTCTAGGTTGTACCGGATTAATTTGTGACGTGTTGTAAAGCGTTCTAATAATACTTCCACCTCTTCAAGCGTATAATCCAATTCGAGTGCCATTTCTTTCTTCGTTATTTCGTAGATTCCAATTTGTGTCGTTTTATCATTTGTTAGTAAATACACGTAAAATAATTTATCCTCCGAAGACATCTTCTCTAAATTAAAGGAAGATCTCCAAAATCCAGTTAAGATCATACGAAATTTTGCCATTTTTCATCACTACCTTTTTATCAAATTATTGTTTTATCATCCTTTATATAGACAAAAAGAGGGGGTAGAGTAGCAGATTTAAATGTTAAATTTTTGTAAAGATAATATTTATTGAGACTATTTAGAATCTGTAAAATAAAAATTTATGTTATCTAAAATAAAAACGTTCCTTAACAGTTTGTAAGGAACGTTGATCTTTTTTATTAAGTTTGCTTTGGCAGCTAAACTACCACTATACAAAAATTTGAGAATGTGACCCATTCTAGATTATCGTCTATGCTAGTGTTATAAGTTTTTTGTTGTTGTTCTTTTTCTTTTTATTCTTCTTTTTCTTTTTGCCCACGTATCGTAAAAAATGTTTCTTTACCTATTTTTTATCTAATATCTTTGAATCTATCAAATATCTTCCTACTTTTTTAAAGACTGCTCCGCAAGCCATTCCATTAAGGTTGTTGCTTTTCCATTGATGGTGTTTGTTACTTCATTGTTGTATACATAAATCCATGACCAATGTCCATCATATTCGTATGGAGTACCGTCACTATTTTTATAGAGTCCTGAAGTGTCAATGACATGATCGAATAGAGAGAGATGAACATTTTTTGCGGCTGCTTCAATTAATCGGTTATAGGTTGGGACTGTGTATAGATTCGGATTAACTACCTTGTCGGTTTTCGCAGTGATAAACCAGATAGGAAGATTCTTCATTTTTTGTATTTCTTCAACTGTGATCAAGGAATCCTTTAGAGCTTCACAGGTTGGGAAGGCTGCTGCGAAATACTCTGGATAATCGCGTATCATCAGCATCGTCATGTATCCACCATTTGAATCTCCACCAATATAAATTCTACTGTGATCAATATCCTTATTTTGTGAAACATAGTCTTCAATTAATGCCATAAGTGCTTTTTGATATTTCGACGTACCATCACCGAATTCAGTGAAGCCCTCCATCCAAAAACTAGGTGTTTGAGGAGCTAATACATAGGCACCATCAAAATAAGCTTGTATTTCTTCTGATGCAAAATTTGCTGCTTTGTTCCCGGCGATGGCAATCGTTGGATCTATACCGCCTTCTCCTGCTCCATGTAACCAAATGACTAGTGGATTTTTTTCATTATTTTTTGCTGGAGAATAGTCAGCATAGGTTAAAGTAATATTGTCATAAGTTGCTTTGCCTGTTGTAAAATCATCGACAAGCTCTCTTACTCCCCCGGTAAATGTGTCTATCACTAACTCTGAGATTGTTCCATCACTAGTTTGAATATTCTTTTGTTGTGTGATCGTGTATTGATTATCAGTCCAATCGTTAAAGCCAGTCCCCTTCCAGTCATAGTTAATGGCAGAAGAAAGTGATAAGGTTGGGGAAACTTCCATTTCTAAAACAGCATATTGCCCCATCTTTTCGGCTGGTTTCCCATGCTTATCTGATACATAAGCATTTTTCACAATTCGATTACCTTCTTGTAAGAATGGATTCTCCAATCTGTGATCGTATCTTTGCACATGAACATGAAAGGTCTCTTTCGTAACGGAATCTACTGGAACAGGTTTTCCTAAATCAACAATTACCTTTGTAATGGCTGCTCCCCAATCCATAATTTCTGTAACCGTTTGATAAGAAGGTTGTTTTTTTCCTTCCGTGTTAACCGTATGGCTCATCACAGCTGCTGAACCTAATTGCGCTAGAGATTTCTCCGATTTATTCTTTTTGTTCTCCATTATGATTTACCTCCCTTTTAGTAAATGCGTGCATTAAAGTAACCGTTTACATTTTAATGAGTTTTCTGAAAGTTACCTATTAACTTAATAATTCCTGCTTAAAAGTGAAAACCCTCTCAAATTATTATAAATATTTCGTCACATGTCTACTGATTTCAATCTAATATCAGAGCGACAAAAAGATAGCTGATGCCGGAAAGTTCACGTTCAATTCTACTAAACATGGTTATAATAAAGATATATACGCATATATTAAAAAGACCGTTGGTGCTCGAACACCAAACGGCCTATACAATAGAAGGTTCCCTTCAAGGGAGTCAGCATTGTAGGTATAAATCCACCCTCTAAATGCTGTTTGGGCTCAAGGGTGGACTATTTTTTGTCTCTAAAAGATATGATGAACAAAACCAAACCTTCAAATGCGATCATAAGAATCATCCCTTTTTTTATGGGGAACTCTGAACTTTCATCAGTTTACCTAATGAATGGCAATCTTTTAACGTTAACACTATTGAACTTGTTTCCTCTTTCTATTGAAAGTTCTAGCTTCTATTTGATCATTTGTTACATTGAGAAATCCCCTAATCTTCAAATGAAAGTGCATAGTTATGTTGAATACCTTCTCTACAAACTTCATAGCATAATATCTACCCAATAATTAAAACAACTCTAACTGTTTGAACAAATTGTTATATCAATTTCTGATACTAAGGTGTATTATGATAATTTTTAAAAGTACCCTTTTTGAATGCTTCTCTCTCTATGTTTTCTTATTGCATGTAGAGAAGGAAACGCATTTGGCTCTAAAGGTAAGGATATTTCCCTTCCGTCAAATTGTTTATAACTACTTTCTTGTAAAATATGACTTACCACTATTCGGAATTGATCATTAATCACAATCAACCCCTCATCAAATAGTTTATGAATATCCATTCTAAAGCAAATTCCATTTTGAATATGGTTACTTTCTTCATTAACATATGCTTGAATATGAGCAGCTTGAAGCACTTCCAAACATGTTTCATTAGTTATACAACACTTTGAACCATAAGCGTTTAAAACTTTCTTTCTAAAATCACTTTGACCCATACGTTTCTTGAATTTTTGTTCACTGTATTCAGTTTTTTCTTCTGGAATATGTTTAAAACTATCTTCACTGTCAGATTGGAATGGTACTAAAGGTGAAGGTTCGATTTTATTTTTACTTAAAGAATTGGTCGGTATATCCTCATTATCACTTCCATCGCTATTATTTGGGATGCCGTCTTTATAATAGCCTCTTAGCCCCCATATTTTTGTTCTACCGTTTCTTTCTACAATATAAAAACTATCTTTTTTTCCACAAAATCTCTCACAATCACTGCAATAACGTTCTAAGGTTCGAGGAATTGAAGACTCTTTATAAGGTATAATTCCTCGTTCTTTTACTTTTTTACGAATATCCAATAATGAGCCTTTACCACCTAACTCTCTTAGAACATCAGTAATTTCATCAACCCATAACTTCCTACTAGAATCCATACAATTTTCACACCCGTATAATTAATCTTTCTATTGTTTGTAATAAAACATATGTCAAAAGTATGAGTTTGTATTAAACAAATACTCCTCCAACAACCGAATCATCTCCATCTGATGTTTCTTAGCCAAATCATCATTCCACTTCTCATTCTCATAAATCAATGCCATCTTCAATGAATCTAGCTTCTCTCGATTATTGTTGATAAAACGTTGACGTTTTTCGTTAAATGGTAAATTACTATATTCTGAATTAACACTTCTGGAAACTAGGGCGAGATTGCCGAATTTGTTTAATTGCTCCTGAGATACTGTGTTTGTATCGGTGATTTTATGATTTTGTGGGGAAATATGTTCCACAGAGTTTTTGGCTGTTAATTTAAACTCTCTCCACTTAGTTCCCTTGTTTCCGTATTTCTCCCAAAGAACATACTCTAGCTTGTAAAACCAGTAATGAGGAAATTCTGTTCCAAGCTCCTCGTGTAAAATGTTAGTACTTAAGGTAGTTTTATAATAAGGTTTTTCTAGAAAATACCTTGTTCGCTCGATTAAGGTTTTGTCATCTTTTTCCGCACATAGCAAGTGATTGTCTAGGTGCTTTAAATATTTATAACTATCCTGCCCGTTGTTCTCTAATATATAATGTAAATATGGAGTTAACCAATAGTGTGTTGTAATTTGTTGGGAGTGATATAACATGCTTTGCAAGAGTGCCTCTCCCCGAGCTGTTGATTCTCCCCTTTGTAAGGAGTAATAAATATTTCTGCCATTTTTATTAGCGTTTTTGTATGTTCTTCGGATTGAATGAATTTCATGATCCTTAGGGCCAACCCATTTAATCACATGTTTATCAAAATAATAGCGAACTTTCCACAGCAATTTGATAAACTTCTTAACATTTTCATCTTTAACTGATTTTGTTAAAAAATTATCCGAAAATATCATTAGTAATTCTTTATCTGAAATTTTCAGGATATCTTTTTCTTCTTTCTTAGCTAAATATATTCTTAATGTATGCTGCAGAAGCATAGGAAACGTTATAATACTCCTTACATCTTCACTATCATATTCATCTTCTTCATTATCCTCATCACTATTAAAGCTAGCATGAACATCCTCTGATTCTAATATATCTAATAAAGTCATAGACTCACTGTTTTCTTCCGCTTTCTCGTCAATCGCCGCTAACACTTTGGTCGGATCAGCCAATTGTTCCTCACCAACCTTGGCAGTTTCCTGGTCAAATAAATGAGTTGTTTTAATATGAGTTATATCTTTAATATTTTTCTCAATATATTGATTCATATTAGCGCATGCATCCCATAAGTTGCTGTATTTTATGCGGTCTTGAGCCTGTAGTTTATCTAGTAATCTTGCTTTTAAAATTTCATGATGTTGTAGCTGAATGCCACGGTTGTTAATCACTTCAAACAATTTATTTAAATCGGTTTTCTCTGGTACTTCTGTATAAACCAACTGGACTTTCTCGTATATAAATTCGGCTATCTTGGCTGCTTTCCCAGGTTTACTTCCCTCAAATTCAGAGTGAAATCGTCTAATTAAAGCTAGTGAGTCATCAATATTGGCCGTAATATCTACGTTTTTACTTCCGTTAATTAATGACTGAAATTTCTCATTGATTTCCTCTCTAATTGCGAAGCTTATTCGATTCTCTCCCTCATTTTCAATAAACGATTTTAAAGTACCTGCAAATATGATCGAAATCATCCAAAGTGTTGTAAAACGTTGCTGTCCATCGATTAAATCATATACCTTTCTTTGTTCGGTAGAAGAGGAGGGATTTTCAACAACGAGAACACCTCCTAAGTAAAATAGCTCTTTTCCGTCATTAAAAGCAGCCTCTATATCTTCTAGTAACGTTTTCACTTGTTCTTCCTGCCAAACATATAATCTTTGATAAATCGGTATGTTAAAAACATATTGTTTTTCTACTAAACTCTTTAATGTGACTAAATTAGACTGTATCTCCATTTTCAATCTCCTTAACAAATGTATCCATCCAGCTTTCTTTATAATCGAAACTCTTTTTACCGTAATAACTCAAAATGCGTTCTTTATAATAACCACGCACACCCTTGCCATTTTCAATGTTTTCTTTCGTGTAAATATCGATTGGTTGTGAACATCTTGATAAGAAATTAAACACTTCTTCTGGTGTAAACGCATGACTAATCACATCTAACAGGTTATTTTCGCTATCTTTAAGAAAATTCATTGGTGCTTGCTTTACTACATTTTGTTTTTCTAATCGAATCGCCCCAAGCAAATGATCTAGCCATAGCGAAAAGCGAAACAGTTGCTGTTCACCGAACTTGTCATAATACATCAAGCTAGCTAGAATGAACAATTCCTTCAAATAAACGGATAAATGCTTCCAGACGTTTTCATAAAAATCTCTAAATCTCTTTATTTCTTTACTAGTAATAGTTTGATCTGTAAAAAGTAAGTGAATCACTTCTGCATATCTTTTTGAAAAAAGAAAATAACCCAGGCCCTTACTTATAGGTTGTCTTAATGAAAAAGGAAGAGAGCTAGCAAGATGGTTATGATTCTTCACTTGTATTTCATAATCTCCATTATCTTTTACATAAAGTTTAGCTCCATAGGTATTGTAAAAATTAGGAAATAACTCAATTGTTTTGTCATCATCACTCTGTTTGGTGTTTCGCATAAATTCCGCTAACATGTCTTCATCATTAGCTAGTGTGATTTGTTTTTGTCCACGCCAAGTACGAGCACGAGAAAGATATTTTGTAAATAACTCTACTGTAAAGTCTCCTTTTTTATGAAGAATGGGCTTGATATTCTGGATGTTTTCCCAATCCTTCGCACAACGCTCCTGAACGGTTGTATTATTTATCGCTCTAAGATGATACGCCTTTAGTAAATCGGTAGACTCCAGCTTTACTCCTCGGTAATTTTGCGTATCAAAAAAGGTAAAAGCCAAATCCTCTGAAGGTGTGGTAATAAAGGTGAATTGGATATTAGGAAACAATAAAGATACCTTCTCTTTCCATGCTTTATTCTCATCATGATGAAAAAATCTTTGAATGCTTTTAATATTTTTAATGGATTCTGGTGAGTTAAATTCCATCGCAATTTTGCCTTCTATTAATCTTCTATGTAATAGAAAATAAAGAATACTTAACGTAGTCATACGCTGCTGACCATCGATAATGAACAGCTTTTCTTTTTCATCATTTTTATGTAGCAATATGCTTCCCATATAATAAGGGATATTTGGCTGTGATTCGATGTGTTCTAGTAAATCCTCCAGCAACTCTTTTACTTTATTTATATTCCAAACATATGGTCGTTGATAGGTATCGATCGCGATTGGATAAACTGCCTTTTCTTTAAAAAATTGCTCAAACGTACCAACCTCTACTTTTACATCATTCTTTTTACTGGTTGCTGTATATGTCATCTTGCTCAGCTCCATTTATCTAGGTTTCATTTTTTTGTTATTTATTGTTTACTACCATTCTACTAATTCCTTAGTACTTGAACAGTTAATAGCTTAATTTTACCTCATTCGACAATTTTTGTTAATTTATCTTCTAGGAAATCTTACTTTAATGGAGCGTATGTATTAGTTCCACAAGCACCTACGAGGTGAATGTAGGGATCTATTACGAAAATTCACTTGATATAAAAATAAGCGGCTTCTCCTTCATCAGAGAAACCGCTTATATTAATTTATGCCTCTCAATCTATCAAATATATTCCTACTTTTATAATGACTGCTTAGCAAGCCATTCCATTAAGGTTGTTGTTTTTCCATTTAAAGTGTTTGTTACTTCATTGTTGTATACATAAATCCATGACCAATGTCCATTATATTCGTATGGAGTACCGTCACTGTTTTTATAAAGACCTGAAGTATCAATTACATTCTCGAATAAGGATAGGTGAACATCCTTTGCACCCGCTTCAATTAATCTGTTATAGGTTGGAACTGTGTATTGATCAGGATTGACAACCATGTCGGTTTTGGCAGTAATAAACCAGATTGGAAGGTTTTTCATTTTTTGAATTTCTTCGTCAGTAATAAGGGTATCTTTTAGCGCTTCACATGTTGGGAAGGCTGCTGCGAAATACTCTGGATAGTCGCGTACCATCAGCATCGTCATATATCCACCATTTGAATCTCCACCAATATAAATTCTACTAGGATCAATGTCCTTATTTTGTGAAACATAGTCGTCGATTAAGGCCATCAGTGCTTTCTGATATTTTGACGTACCATCTCCAAATCCAGTAAAACCCTCCATCCAAAAACCAGGTGTTTGGGGTGCTAATACATAAGCACCATCAAAATAGGCTTGAATCTCTTCTGATGCAAAGTTGGCCGCTTTGTTCCCTGCGATGGCCATGGTTGGGTCTGTACCGCCTTCTCCTGCTCCATGTAACCAAATGACTAGTGGATTTTTTGCGTTATCTTTTGCTGGAGAATAGTCAGCATAGGATAAAGTAACGTTGTCATAGGTTGCAGTACCAGTAGTAAATTCATCTACAAGCTCTCTCACTCCACCTGTAAATGTATCTACAACTAACCCTGAGATTGATCCTGCATTGGTTATGATATTCTTTTGTTGTGTGATTGTATATTTATTATCTGTCCAATCATTAAATCCAGTACCTGCCCAGTCGTAGTTGATTGCAGAAGATAGTGATAAGCTTGGAGAAATTTCCATTTCTAAAACAGCGTATTTTCCCATTTTCTTAGCTGGATTCCCATGCTTATCTGAAACATAAGCATTCTTCACTTTTCGATTGCCTTCTTGTAAGAATGGATTCGCTAATCTACTATCATATCTTTCTACATGAACATTAAAGGTCTCATTAGTAACCGAATTTACTGGAACAGGTTTCCCTAAATCAACGATTACCTTTGTGATAACTGCTCCCCAATCCTCAATTTCTGTAACTGTTTGATAAGAAGGTGGTTGTGTTTTTATTTCCTTTGCAAATACACCTGTGTTTAACATTAGGCTCATCACAGCAGCTGAACCTAAAAGCATTAGAGGTTTCGCCCATTTTTTCTTCTTAGTCACCATTAATCTTTACCTCCTGTTTGAGTAAACGCGTTTACATTAGTTGGTCTTGTCATTTCTTGATTTTAGACATTCGTTCTAAAAGAGCTCATCCTATTTTCTTTTATTTCGTTAATCTATCAATGTCAACCTTTGGCTCTAAAGCATTATTGACCTGTTCCACAACGATATCTTTTTCCACGTTAAATGTGGCCGTTCCTTTAATATTTTCTGAGGATGCACCTACTCTAACCTCGTATATTCCCTTTTCAACGATCCATTGATTTTTAGCTTCATCAAAGGATGCTAAATCCATTGCGTCTAGTTCAAATTTAATTAGCTCGCTTTGATTTGCATTTAATTCTTTCGTTTTCGTAAAGTCTCTTAACTCGATTTCTGGTTTTTCTAGTTTTCCATCAGGAGCTGAGATGTAAAGTTGAACAACCTCTTTACCTGCAACATCACCCGTATTTTTAATGTTCGCAAAGACAGTGATGGTATCTTTAAATTTCCCACCTTTGTTTACTCTTATATTGCTATAATCATAGGTTGTATAAGAGAGTCCATATCCAAATTCATAGGAAGGGGAAACATTAAATGTTGAGTGGTAACGGTAACCGATATAAATATCTTCTTCATAGGTGACTTGTGTTGGATTTTCTGCAGGTGTACCTGGGAAGTTAGATGACGATGGTGTATCACTATATGTTTTAGGGAATGTCGTTGCTAGCTTACCAGATGGATTCACTGCACCTGTTAAAACATCTGCAATGGCATATCCTGCTTCTTGCCCTGGCTGCCATGCTACAAGAATAGAGTCAACTTTATCCTTCCAGCTTTCAACCTCAATTGGACCACCAATATTTAATACAACTGTAACCTTTTTCCCTGCATTATGATAAATGCTTGAAATGTTTTTAATCATCTCCTGTTCCGTTTCGGTTAACAGATAATCACCCTGAACATTTTGACGATCAGCAGATTCTCCCGAATTGCGGTCAATTACGATAACAGCTGTATCTGTATCTTCTTGAACCTGATTGATTTCATTGATATCAAGTGGTTTTTCAGGAATAATCGGAATTTCTTTACCAAAGTCCTCTCCCCATGGACTAGGCTTAATTTTGTATTCATCTTGCTGCCTTAATGTATTAATATAGTTTTTATAATCTGTTACTAAGTCCTCCTGCATTTGATACCCGGCTTCATTTAATCCATCAACCAATGAAACAGTGTAGGCTGCATTAACATCACCACTACCAGTTCCACCTTTAATGGTCTCTATTTGTGCATTTCCAAAGATTGCTAGCTTATTTTCCTTCTTCAGTGGTAATGCATTATCATCATTTTTTAATAACACCATTCCTTCAGCTCCTGCTTGTCGAGCAACCTTGGCATGTGCAGCTAGATCAGGAGAATCTGAGTTTGCATAGTTTTTAAATGTAGGAGATTTCACTACAAACTCAAGTATATTTTTAATATTCCGATCAAGGACGCTTTCATCCAGACTACCATCCTTCACCGCATTTGCTATAGCTGTAGAGCTACTAGGAAAACCTGGCATGATATGATCATTACCAGCCCTCATCTGCTCTACTGGATTTGTTCCCGCAAACCAGTCGGTCATTACAAAGCCTTCATAACCCCAGTCGTCTCTTAAAACCGTTGTAAGAAGATCTGTATTCTGTGAAGCAGGCGTTCCATTTACTAGATTATAAGAACTCATAACCGCCCATGGGTTTGACTCTTTAATTGCAATTTCGAAGCCTTTTAAATAAAGCTCTCTTAGTGCTCTTTCTGAAACAATCGTGTCAATTGTAAATCGATTTGTTTCTTGATTGTTAGCTGCAAAATGCTTGATTGTCGCTCCAACATCATTTGATTGAACACCATTTACGAGAGCAGCTGTCATTTTACCTGCAACTAAAGGATCCTCTGAAAAATATTCAAAATTTCGCCCATTCAATGGATTGCGATGTAAGTTTAAAGCAGGTGCAAGTAGAATATCTACACCATATTCTTTGACTTCATTTCCTTGAGCTTTCCCAACTGCTTCAACCATTTTCATGTCCCATGTAGATGCAAGATTTGTTGCAATAGGGAATGCAGTCGCATAATAGGTTTTGGTTTCACCTTCTCGAGTTGGGCTAATTCTTAGTCCAGCTGGACCATCCGCAAAAAACATGGCAGGAATCCCCAATCGTTCAATAGCAGGGGTTCCACCTACTGCACCGGCAACAGCTAGCTTTGGTGCGCCAAACAATCCTGGCATCCCAACACCTACGACCATTTTCGTCTTTTCATCAAGTGTCATTGCTGCGATTACTGAATCAATCGAAGCAGCATCAATTAGCTTTGGAGCTTCGTTTTGAACTTGTACGGTATTTTCTGTGGAATCATTCGCAAAAGTAGTTGTGCTGTATCCAAAGCTACTGACTGCAAACCCAGTAGCAAGTGCTACTGCTAGTAATCTTTTTTTTCTTGCCTTCTTCATTTTCTTTAACATCTTTTTCCCTCCATTTCAAAACTCACTCAGCTACACTATGAGTCAATTAGATTCTTTATTAACACAAGAGAGCTAAGCATAGCTCTCTTGTGTTGAAGGTTACTTATCAAATTTTGAAAGTCGATCAATTTCAACCTGTGGCTCTAGAACGTCATTAACTTTTTCTACTAAAATATCTTGATCTACTTTAAATGAAGCAGTTCCTCTAATATCTTCTGATGAAGCACCAACAAGAACCTCATATGTTCCTTTTTCAACTATCCAAGCAGATTTTTCTTCATCAAATGAAGCTAGCTCTTTTACATCTAGTTCAAATTTTAGATTTTCTTTCTTACCAGGTCTTAATTCTTTTGTTTTTGTAAATGCTTTTAGTTCTAACTCTGGCTTTTCAAGCTTTCCATCAGGAGCAGAGACATAGACTTGAACTGCTTCACGGCCCGAAACATCACCTGTATTTTCCACTGTTGCAAACACGGTAATCTTATCCTTGAATTTTCCATTTCGATTCACTCTTACTTTGTCATAGTCGAAAGTTGTATAAGACAGACCATATCCGAATTCATATGCAGGTGTCAGGTTAAAGGTAGAATGGTAGCGATAGCCGACGTAAATATCTTCTTCATACGTAAACTCATTATTTTCACCAGGGTAACGATCCGCATATGGAAGACCTTCATAGTCAACCGGGAATGTTTGCGTAAGTTTACCTGACGGATTCACCTTTCCAGTTAAAACATCTGCCACTGCATTTCCTAATTCTTGGCCTGGTTGCCATGAAAGAACGATACCATCTACCTTATCTTGCCAACTAACTGTTTCAAGCGGACCCTCAACATTTAGTACGGCAATGACTGGTTTACCTTGAGCTCGGTATGCAGCAGATACATCTTCAATCATTTTTTGTTTAGATTCTGATAAATAGAAATCCTCTTTTGATCGGTCAGATCCATATGTCCCAAACTCAGATGATAAAACAATAATTCCTACATCTGTGCTTTCAGCTGCTGCGATAGCATCCTGTTTTATATCCATCTCCGGAAGTGTTGGGAATGTTGAAACAAAAAAGTTTCCTGGAGTTTGCTTATACTCATCTGTCTGTCTTAATTCCTCAACATAGGTTTCATATTTCCCTAACAATTCATCATTGATTGTTAATCCTGCATTCTTTAGTCCTTCAGGAATACCCATTTGATATGGTGCATATACAAGTGCACTTCCACGGCCTCCAGTCATCGTTTCAACAGTAGGAGTCCCAAATAATGAAGCGCTTACACCATTGTCGATTGGTAAAGCCTTTTCATCATTTTTAAGGAGTACCATCCCATCTGCAGCCGCTTGTCTTGCTAGCTGAGCACCCGCTTCTAGATCAGGATTATTTGTTGCAACATGCCCTATAAAGGTTGGAGTTTGGATAACCACGTTAAGAATTTCCTTAATATTTCGATCTAGATATTTTTCATCAAGACTACCATCATTCACGGCAGCAATCACACGATTAACCTGTGCTATGCTTCCTGGCATCAGAAGATTCGTTCCAGCTTCAATTTGCTTAGCAATGTCTCGTGCACCGAACTCCCAATCCGTCATAGCAAATCCTTTAAAGCCCCAATCTTCTCTTAGAACACTTGTTAATAGATCCTTGTTTTCGGTCGCATATGTTCCATTAATCATGTTATAAGAATCCATAATGGCCCATGGCTGTGATTCTTTTACTGCTATTTCAAATCCCTTGAGATAGATTTCTCGTAAAGCTCTTTGACTCACAATCATATTTCCATTATTGTTTGTTCGTTGATTATAGGCTGCAAAGTGCTTAATTGTTGTTCCAACTCCATTATCTTCCACACCATTTACAAACTCTGATGTCATAATACCTGTTACGAGTGGATCCTCTGAGAAATACTCATAATTTCGACCATTTAGTAAATAGCTTTGAATATTCATGCCTGGTGCAAGTAAGAGGTCAATACCATATGCTTTGAGCTCTTCAGAAGTTGCTACACCAACCTTATTTACTAATTCTGTATCCCATGAAGAAGCTAGGACATTTGGAGAAGGGAATTTTGTGGCATAGAATGTTTGATCTGTACCTTCTCTAGTTGGGTTAATGCGAACCCCCATAGGTCCATCTGCTAAAACAATAGAAGGAATTCCAAGACGAGGAATGGCTTGAGTTTGTCCAGCTGCCCCAGGAACCTTACTTGATTGTGCTCCGATAATTTCTCCATTAACTGGATCAATCGCCACGGAATTCGCACCAACTACCATCGCAGCTTTCTCTGTTAATGTCATGGCTGCTATAACGGCATCAATAGAGGCAGCATCTACTAATTGTGGTGCAGCCTGTTGGTTAACATCCTGAGAAACAACTTCTGTTTTACTTCCATTTGCTTTTTGGCTTGAAGCAGCTACCGAATCCATACTCATACCAGACACGATTACACCAGACGCTAGTGCAATAGCTACTAACTTCCTTTACTTCTTTCTCCACTTTTTTAACATTTACTTATCCCCTCACTTCTGTTTAATTCGTTTCCACTCATGAAAACGCTGACAACTTTAGTTTAATAGACTTTTCCTCCTAAAAGTTGCTAAAAAGACCTGACTTTTTTGTGGTTATTAGGATTTTTTTGTTCTTTCTAATCTAAAAAAAAACGGAGACTTCATCCGTATTTTAAAAATGTTCAAATTGTAAATATTTTTGTCGAAAATCCTTTGGTGTTTCACCTGTTTTCTTTTTAAAGACGCGACTAAAATAATTCGGATCATTATAGCCACAATTAAAACATATTTCTTTTACACTCTTCTTTGAATGAATCATTTCTTTCTTTGCAAAATTAATTCTCACATCTGTCATATAATCAATAAAGGTAACTCCCATTTTCTCTTTAAAGATTTTACTAAAATAAAACGGTGTTAGGTTAACATAATCAGCCACTTCTTCTAGTGTTATGTTTTCTTTAAACCTTCGATCAATAAACTCCTTTGCCTTTTGAATCATTCCTTTCATGTGAGACTTTTTCCATATCACAACCTGCTGTATGGTGTCGAGTAACTTTTCTTTCGCAACCTTCCTCAACTCATCAGGTGTACGACAATCTTGTAACACTGTTTTTGACCCGATATTGTATCCATTTTTGTATAAATCACGAGAAATAACTACAAAAAACTCCTCAATTGACTGAACAAGCAGTTGTAAATCTCCTTCTGTTTTATGTAGTAAGCTCTCAAAATAAAAATCAAATTCATGAATAACTTTCGATTTTTCACCTAATCTTATTTGTTCTAAAAGTTCATTTTCTTTTTCGTAAAGAGATTGTCTTTCTGATATGCCTAGTGAATTTTCGGAAATCATTGCATAAGGTATTTCACCATCATGTATTTGCTCTAAGGCGATAATCGCTTCGTGATAAGATTTGACAAAGTCTTCACTTTTCGGATACGGCAACCCAATTCCTACTTTCAGGATAGTCTCTGAAAATTTCTCATTAAATTGATTGATTACTAATCGACAATACGATTTCGCATATGCTCTAATCTTTGAATCCCGGATTGATTTTTTTACTAGTATCAATACAGGTACCTTCTCATCAATCATTGGGCCAATAACGACTTCTTTGTCCATTTCTTTTGCCTTGTTCTTTAGCCAGTTGTAGTAAACCTTATTCATCTCTTTATCTATTAAGATATTTTTCCCTTTAAATGAAAATAGGATAATAAAGCCTTTAATCGCCTCAATATTTAACAACTTATTCCATTCCTGCAAATACATATCTTCTACTTGTTCCAGTAAGAGCGACGAAAGCCAGCCTGATTCCATAAGAGATAATGCTCTATTGTAGTTATGTTCTATTTCAATCTTCTTCTTTTGCTCTTCAAGTTCACCTTGTACACGTCTGAGCGCAGCCATCACTTCTTCTTTTATACTTGGTTTCAAAATATACTCTTTTACCCCTTCTTGCATAACCCCTTTTGCATATTCAAATGTATTAAAGGCAGAAATGACAATAAATTTGATCTCTTTATTTTTCTTACGAATGGCTTTTACTGCCTCTACTCCATCTATCCCTGGCATCTGTATATCCATTAACATTACGTCCGGACGAAGTTTCTCGGCAAGATCAATAGCAATTCGTCCACTCCTTGCTTCTCCCAAAATAGTTACCTCAGGCATTTCTGTTTGTATCATTTTTCTTAGCCCTTTTCGTTCCAACTCCTCATCATCAACAATGATTAGACGCATGGAATTCCACCCCTTTATCTATATTTTTAAATTTATCTTTTAATTTATGTTTCTCTGTTTTTTTACGCTCAAGAGATTTTTATTGAATCCCATATTAGACAATAGAAAATCACTAGTTCATACGTTTGGTTTTTTCTGAAAATTTACTATTTTTAATTAAAATTCCTGATAAGTTATGAAAACCCTTCCAAATTACATTTATAAATATCGTCATTCTTTTACAAATTTCGTTATTCTATAGAGTTACATAAGGTTAATTCTTGTCATTTTAGAAAAAAGTCAATAAAAAAATACAAGCTATATTAAGCTTGCATTTTTCTTTATTAGATATTAATTTAGGAAATCCCATACTGTTTAAACGCCGAAATATATCCTCCTGATGGTTATTATTGCGAACTCAGTATTCCATCTTTCATTCATAAATTAAAGTCTTCTACTTTTGCCTTGTTTTCATTATGATGTTTAAAGATCTGCCTATTCCTTTCGTGACCGTTGATGATAATCACGTTCAATATCTTCTTTCCAGCTTCGATCAATTTTCTTCCCACTTCGCAGCTTTACTACGGCCTCGCTGACAGATTCATAATTTAACTGTGTACCGATGTTGTCAGCACGATAGTCAACGGCAAAGTCTTCATCTATACCAAATTTTGCAGCAGTTGAAATGGCATCAATATTCGCTCCTAGGAAGATGAAGTTCCAACCATATTTCTCTTTTTGCTGTGATATCATGTTCTTTATTTTGTCAGGAGTATATTCACGACTGCTATTTTCCATTCCATCTGTTGTAATGACGAATAGCACTTTTTCTGCTCGTTCATCCTCGCTTGTGTGCTTTTGTACATTGACGATTTTTTGGATGGACATGCCGATTGCATCTAATAATGCAGTTGTTCCTCCTACCTCATAATCCTCTTGGGTCATTGGAGATATCCCTTTTACATTGATGCGGTCATGCAATAGTTCATAATGATAGTTGAATAGAGCTGTTGTGACGAACGCTTCTCCTTCAGCCTTTTTTTGCTTGCTTAGCATTGAATTAAACCCACCAATTGTGTCCGTTTCAAGTCCTGCCATTGAACCACTTTTGTCTAAAATAAATACGATTTCCGCTACATTTTTTTTCATTTCTTGTTATCCTCCGTTTTGTTTTATTTATACATGTAGGATAACAAGATGAGAAAAAGAAGTGGTCGCTTTGGAAGCGACATTTTATTAACCTATTTAAGAACATTCATATCTTTTAGAGACAAAAAACAACCCACCCTTGAGCTTTGACCGGTAATTGGATGAGTTATTTTACCAAAAATGTTGTATCCCCTTAAAGGGACCTAGCTATTGTGTGACTGTTTGGTGTTAGAGCACCGAACAGTTCTTTTTAGTTTATGCTTATCTACTACTATAATAACTAAAGATTAAATGCTTGAAAAGTAAAGTAAAAAACAACACGTTGTTATTACTAGCGTATTATTATAGTTTTTTTCAAATATGAAATGAGCACTGTCATAGGTGTTGTTTTGCTTTATATCTAGGTTTTTATTATTTATACTTAACCTTTCTTTTTAAATCTATTTCCGGTATTCGAATAAACCAATGCAAACATAATAAGCGATAAAAATAAAATAAGGCCAATAATAAATATAACTTGGTTTGCTAAGAGCTCACTAAGTGCAAATAATAATAGGCTAAAGCTAATTCCATACATAATTTTCCCCATAAATTTACACATTGCTACTTCATCGTATTGAGCCTTTTCACTATCAGGCATTGTATTATAGCCTGCAAGTAAGGATGCCCCTTTTCCTTTTGAAAGGGTAATAGCAAAAATGAAGAACGGTATTGAAATAATAAGGCTGGCTACTCCCAAACACGTTACCTCCTTTTCTATCAATTCTTTGTTGTAAAAAAATTAGCGTTTAAAGTTTATACGTTTTTTTAAGCACCTAATAAAGGCTGATCAAAAGCGAATAGAGCTTCATTAATTTCGTGAATATCATAGTTGTTTTGCTGGATAAAGAATTCAACAATTACATCAAATTTACTACTGCGTGACAACGTATAGCCGGCTGCTGACAGCAGATCGTTTGTTTCGACTTCATTAAGCTGTAATGCTATAGCAAAGGCAATGGCTGTTTTCTTTTTAGGTACATAATCCGCTGCATTCCTTATTTTTGAAAACAAGCGACGATCTATATTTGCTTTTTTATAAGTTTCAGCATCTGTCATTCCTCTTTCATCAATCAGACGCAGCAGACGTTCTGAAAATGACTCATCGAGTTCTTCTATCAAATTTAGTAAGCTATTTTCGATAATGGGCTCGCTTTGTTTTTCATAAAGCTCTTGTGGTATAGCATCAGACTCATGCAGTTGCTCCATATTATATCGGCGGCTAAATGTGCTCTCTATTTCCTCAACATAATGCTCATCAATATATTCATTAATCGATTTAAACAGCTTTTGACTTAATCCGAATGAAGCTTTATCAAAGACTACTAGATACACAAGCATGTCATGATGCAATAAATAGCTACTAATGGTTGAAACGGCAATTTGTAAGGCCTCTTCCTTTGGATACCCGTATATGCCAGTTGAAATGAGTGGAAAAGCGACTGACTCACATTGATAGTTTTTCGCTAGCTCTAGAGAGTGTTCATACGAGCTTTTCAACAGAGTTGCTTCTTGATTGGTGCCACCTTTCCAAATAGGTCCCGGGGTATGAATAATGTATTTTGCCGGCAACTGAAATCCATCAGTGATGACTGCTTCTCCAACAGGACACCCTCCTATTTTATTACAAGCATGCTTCAACTCATGAATACCAGCAGCTTGAAAAATCGCTCCACAAACACCTCCACCCATTTTCAAATCCGTGTTTGCAGCATTTACAATCGCATCTACCTTCATCTTAGTTAAATCGTTGCGTACAATTTCTAATGGCATGAAGATCGTCTCCCTTTTTCAATTCCTTTTTTATGTAAAATTTGAACGTTTATTAAATGAGCTAGTTCATTTATTCCATACTTCATTTTAACACGGGCTTTATTTCTTGATTTAAATCGCTACGAAAAAATAAGAATAAATGGTATTCGTTGTTAAGCTTGAATTACTTTTCATTCTTCTAGTCTTTGGTTATAATAATACTAGAGAAATCATAAACTAAAAAAGACTGTTCGGTGCTCGAACACCAAACAGTCATACAATAGCTAGGTTCCCACTAAGGGGATCAGCCGATTTTGTAAGATAACTCACCTGTCGCCGGCTAAGCTCAAGGGTGGGTTATTTTTTGTCTCTAAAAGATATGATGGACAACACCAAACCTGCAAATGCCATCATAAGCATTAACGTTTGAAATACTGTCAACATACGCATCACCCCCTTTCCGTACGGGGTAACGCTGACCACCCATGAGTTTACCTAACTATTGCCTTTCTATTATATCACAACCAAGAACGCTTGTTCTTATAATCTGCTATTAATTATCTATCTACACATAGAGGAACTAAACTACCTTCTACCCCAACGATTAACTACTCTTACTCTTCTACAACACTATGTACTTCTTTATCTAGTATATAAACACCATAAAAAATGAAACCTTCCATTATACTTAACCGTATTAAGTATATAACCATTCCAAAAAAACACATCGAAAGGAGACACTATGGTTAACATCCTTGTCTTTTCTCTTATTATTGGACTTTTAACAGTCGTTTTCATGATTCCTTTTACAAAACAAAAGCAGGCAAAAAAAGATAAAAAATCGGCTAAAAATAAGCCAAGCGTACGGGTACTTATCATCTTTTCTGTGATTATTATGATCGCAATGTTTGCGGTTTACTATTTTACTAATTTAGATCGTAATATTTCTTCATTATGGTTTTTTCTCATCCTTGTTTCTGGATTAGGTATGATCCTTGCAACAGGAAAGGAAAAGCTACTAAAGGGTCTTGTTTTCTTAGCAAGTCTTGTATTTGGCATTTATCTACTTGTGGCACCAGTTTTTAATGCGGATGAAAAATTCGAATATGTAGAGATGGAAGAATTAGTGGAAATTAAAGCATTTGATGAAAATAAAACCCCTGCTAGCGTTCCACCCCAGTTTGCTAGAAACAAAATGAAAAAGTCGTTTGGTCAAGTACCGAATACAAGTTATTATGAACTTGGAAATCTACAGGTACAAAAAGTAAATGGAGAATTTGTTTATATTGCACCAGTTGAGTTCTCAGGATTTTTTAAATGGTTGAATGGTGATGAAACACCTGGTTACTTTACTTTAAGTGCCACTGATTCTTCCGATAATCCAAAGTTTGTCAAATCTGAGATGATCTATACACCATCCTCTTATCTTAATAAAAATGTTGAACGTCATATAAGAATGAACTATCCTAAGCATATTTTTTATGGTGATGTTCAATTAGAAATTGACGAAGATGGCAAACCATTCTATATCCGTACCTATGGTCAATTTGTTTCAGCTCGTAATGGTTTCGAGGCTGATGGAATTGTCATGGTTGATCCTAAGAGTGGGGAAACAAAGGATTATAAGCTAGCTGAAGTACCCTCTTTTATTGATGGAGCTGTTTCTCCTGAAGCTGTGAGCTTACAGAACAGCTATTATGGAAATTATATACATGGGTTTTGGAATAGTATTTTTGGTAAATCTGATGTGAAGCTACCTTCTGATGAAGGAACGGAAGCAAATGTAAGTCCAATATTTAATGAAGATGGTGACATGTATTATTTTACTGACTTTACTAGCCCTAAAGAAGGCGTAGATTCTATGCTGGGGTACTCCCTTACCAATTCTAGAACAGGAAAGGCAACCTATTATACTGGAAATCTAGAAGCATCGTATATGGATTCCCAAGGTGCGCTTCAAATTATCGAAAAGAAATTTATCGAGAAAAAATGGCATGGTGAAATGCCGGTTTTATATAATTTTTATGGAGAAGCTAGCTGGTTAACACCTGTTTTGGATTCTAACGGCTTTTTACAAAACTACTTCATTGTGTCTGCTGCCAACCCAGAAATATCCGTATATGCAGCAACACCTAATCAAGCGCTAAAGCAATATAAAATAGCTCTACAAAAAGGTGGAAGCTCTGTAGATGGTACCTCTAAAGCTGAAGAAAAAACAGTAACAGGCAAGGTTGTACGTGTTTACAAAGAAAAAGCTGGAGATTTCACGACGACTTCATTTTTATTAGACAATGGCAAAAATTTCGTGATATCATCTGAAAATTATCCGTTGGCTATTTACTTACAAGAGAATGACTCAGTGGAAATTTCCTATCTAGATACCGGAGAAAGCTTCTTACCAGTTAAGGAAATGAGTATTGAAGGTTTGGAATAAGCCAGAAATGTTGATACACGTGCGTGAATAAAAATTAGGCTGTAGATAAACTCGAATTTATCTACAGCCTTTTTTATATTAGATTCTAGAATTTTCGACAAAATTCGGGAAGTGACAGGCACCACCTTCCCCTACTAAATACTCTCCTGCTTCAATCCATCAATAATATTTTCTTTTTTGATTTTTTGGATGCTGTAGAGCATGGCTAATCCAACGATGACGAATATGATGACGATGACAAAGGCTACGCTCATCCAAGGGACTGCAAAGCCGTATTCGAAGGTTTGGCGTAGTCCTAGGTACATCAAATACATGACAATGCCGCTGATTGGGAGTCCGTATGTTAATGACTTTATTCCATAGAAAATACTTTCGTAGTTAATCATTTTATTAAAGCCTTTTGGTGTCATACCGACTGAACGTAGCATGGCAAATTCTCGTTTGCGAAGTGTGATGCTTGTTGAGATCGTATTAAAAATATTTGCAATCGATATTAATGAAATCAATGTGATAAATCCGTATGTGAATACTGACAGCATAAGGACCATTTGCTCTTGTTCTTGCCTTCTTTCATAAACGTTATAAACATACATATTAGATGAAATAGCTTCATCCAATGCTTTCTGAGTGCCAAGTGGATCAGATGAATTCAGATACAAGTATGGATTCATTTCGCTCTGTAGTTGCTTATTAGAACGAATAAGATTGTCTAGCGTTTCTTGTGTGACAATGATATCAAGTCCACCTAAACTAGCCGTTTGAACACCCATTGGAACTTGATCCGTTAACGCACCGATCTTAATACGATTCAAAAATTGCTGATCTCCATTTCCTTCATAATCAAAGGTATGCAAATCTACCATTTGTCCAATTTCACCATGAATGGTCTTTTCTTCAATAAATTTTCCAGATTCAGCATCTTCGTATTTTATCTTTTCAATAATAATGGCACTAGGATCGTTGGGATTATCAAGTTTTTCAACATCTACCTCGATACTGTTGGCGAATTCTTTAAAACTTTCTTGATCTAATCCATGTAACGTTGCGTAATAAGGGTATTTTCCTTCCTTTACAACAGAATCATCTTCTTTTGCTAGCTGCTGTATTTCTTTTGAAGCCATTTCTACAGGAATCATAGCATTTACACTCACATCATTTAGCAAAATCGAATCAGTAACATAGTCAAGGTTTGCCAGTGGTGCTAGGTCCTCCGAATTAACCCCAGATCCATATACCTGAATATCATAGCTAATATCATGTTGAGACAGTTCAAGTGACTTTTTAATATTGTCCGTAAAAAATGACACAGCTAAAAACAGGACAATACTAATCACTAAAGAAAACACAGTTGCTTGATATCTTCGTTTATTTCGTTTTAGGTTTTTTAGGCCAATTTCAGCTTCTATCCCAAACAATTTGCGAACAAACTTTGATGTTTTGACAGCTTTTCGTGTTAATTTTACATCCTGTGTTTGACGAAGTGCATCGATTGCTGACACTTTTGATGCTCTTTTTGCTGGAAGATAGGTTGAGATAAAAATCGTTAAGATAGAAACAACACAAGCAACTAGTATCGAAGCCGGTGTAACAATTACCTTTAGTTTTACAGACGTATTAAGCGCGTCGTGTAGATATGAGTTAATAAAAGCAAATGTGACGGCCATCCCGCCAATACCTGAAAGAAAGCCAAGTGGAATACTAATGGCCCCAATGATTGCTCCTTCAAAAAATACAGAGTTTCGCTTTTGTTTTTTAGTTGCCCCAACACTCGCAAGCATACCTAAATGTCTTGAACGTTCTGAAACACTAATGGCAAACGCATTATAAATGAGTGCGACTGAACCAACTATAATAACGGCCATGATTATTCCTGCAAGCGAGAATAATGTAATAAATAATCCTTCATTTTTCGTTACACCATAAAAGCGAAGCAATTCCGTATTATAACTAATAGATTCAATACCTTGTTGCTCGGCAAGTTTTTCTGCATGTTTAAAAAGTGAGCCTTTGACCTTCTTTAGCACAACAATTGCATCAGCTTTATCAGCATTGCTCACTACATCTTTATCAACATAGCTTATGATGGTGTAGCCAGGTGCTAATGAATTTTCCCATTTGGGACGTTTAATCTTACCAACGATGGTAAACGTTTCTGTTGATTTTATCTTGAGTTCTTCAGCTACTCCATTTTCATCTATCGTCAAGCTATAAGACTGGTCAAGACCCTCTTCTTGATTGTGAGTAACACGATTTCCGATATCAAGAGTTAGCTTGTCTCCAATCTTATATTGTACACTCGCATTCTTATCAATTTCCTCTGATATCACTACTTCGTTTTCAGCTTTTGGTAAACGTCCTTCCGATAACTCAATCGGAAACTGCTTGAATGCAGTTGCGTTATATTCCTTTATAAACAAATAAGGCTTACTTTCATTTTTAGAATCTGGAAAGTGTGCATATCCAAGATCTCTAGATAACATGACCTTATCAGTTTCATTATCCTTTTCAATGGCTTCAAGTTGTTTTGCATTCACATCTTTATATTTAACATGCCATTCACCATTTTGTGAGATATTTTCCCTAATGGTCAAATCTAAAAAAGAAACACTTAGGGTTGCAACGGCTGAAATCATGGCAACTGAAATGATCACACCAATAATGG
Source organism: Metabacillus litoralis (assembly GCF_003667825.1). Taxonomy (NCBI): domain Bacteria; kingdom Bacillati; phylum Bacillota; class Bacilli; order Caryophanales; family Bacillaceae; genus Metabacillus; species Metabacillus litoralis. Next base: position 1,503,691 of record NZ_CP033043.1, read on the forward strand.
TAACAAGTGTTCTTCGCTTGTTTTCCTTGAGATGTCGTATTGTTAATTTGTTGATAATGTTCATGGACGGATCACCTCATCCTTTGCGATCCTTCCGTCCTCAATTGAAATCACACGATCAGCTTGTAAGGCAATACGTTCATCATGTGTAATCACAATTAATGTTTGGTTATACGTTTTATTGAACATTTTTAAAAGCTCAATAATTTCACCGCTGTTTTTGCTATCTAAATTTCCAGTAGGCTCATCTGCTAGCATAATCGCAGGATTACTGATTAAAGCACGTCCTATGGAAACCCTCTGCTGCTGACCACCAGAAAGCTGATTTGGTAAATGGTTTAAGCGATTTTCTAACCCTAATGTACCAATAATCTTCTTTAAATGCTCTGGATCGACCTTATGCTCATCTAATAGCATTGGCAGGGTAATATTCTCTTCAACTGTTAAAATCGGAATCAAATTGTAAAACTGATAAATAAGTCCGATTTGTCGTCTTCTAAAAATCGCTAATTGTGTTTCATTTAAGCTATAGATATCGGTATTATCTATTAATACCTTTCCGCTAGATGGCCGATCAACACCACCAAGAAGATGAAGTAGAGTTGACTTCCCTGATCCTGATGGACCAATAATCACGACAAACTCCCCTTTTTTCACAGAAAACGATACATTATCTAGTGCTTTAACTGCTGTGTCTCCTTTGCCATAGACCTTAGACAGATTTTCAATTTGTAAAATATTCATTATGATTTCCTCCATATTTTCATCTTACTGTTAGTTTATCTGCCTAATATGACAATAAAGTGACTAGCAAAGTGACAATTTATTCACATTGAGACGGAGGGTCAGGTTCGTTGTCCCTTTGGGACACGGAACCTGACCCTCCGTCCCCCTAAATGACTTGTTTATAAAACTTAATGATGAATGTTGTTCCTTTTCCGATTTCGCTTTTCACTTCAATATCACCATGTTGACTTTTGATAATACTGTGCGCCATTGCTAGTCCTATGCCGACACTATCTTCTCCTGCATTTTTCCCTCTGTAAAAACGTTTGAAAATATAAGGTAAATCTTCTTTTGGAATACCCTTGCCATTATCAGAGATAATCAATTCCGTAAATAGTGCATTTTCTGTAAACGATATGGAAATTTCTCCACCCTCCTGTGTATGCTCCACACAGTTTTTTAAAATATTGATGATTGCCTCTGTTGTCCAGTTAAAATCACCAATAAATGATACTTCTTTTTCACCAGTTACGTTAAGAGTTTGCTGCTTAATATCCATAGGTACTAAAACAGGCTGAATCGCTTGTTCTAGTAAGTCAGAAAGTAAAATAGGATCTCTTTTAAAAGGAACTGTTCCAGCGTCAATTTTTGATAGCTTTAATAAAGAGGATACAAGCCACTCAATTCGTTCAAGCTGCACACGAATGTTATTTGTGAACTCTTCTCGCTTTGCTTCCTCAAGCTTGGTGTCACCTAAAAGATCTGCCATGACCATCATCGAAGTTAATGGCGTTTTTAGCTGGTGAGAAATATCTGAAATGGCATTCGTTAGCTTCACTTTATCTTGTTGTAGCAACGAGTGGTGCTCAGACAGCATCAACGTTACTTTATATATATCACTCTTTAAAATACTAAGTTCACCTTCATAATTATCACGAACATCCAGACTATAGTCACCGCTTGAAATTTTACGTAAATAGCCCGATAGCTTTTCAATTTCCCTGTATCTCCATTTTGTAAAAAATAAACTACAACCAATTAGTAGGACAGAGGTTAGAAAAACCATCGTTGCTGCTAGTCCTGAAAGCAGGAAAAAAGTAGCGATGGTTGCCAGTAACATTATTGCTACTAAAGCAAGGAGAAAAAATTGAATTTCTTTGTTTCGTAACATCCTAGTCACCAACCTTATAGCCCATGCCACGTATTGTCTTGATAATGGTTGGGTTTTGCGGCTCGTCCTCTAGCTTTTCACGTAATCTTTTTATGTAAACCGTCAATGTATTATCATTCACAAAGTCACCTGCAACATCCCAAATTCGATCAAGCAGCTGTGCTCTGGTAAGAACCTGTCCAATATGATTTGCAAAGATCAAAAGAAGGCGGTATTCCAACGCAGTAAGGAGCACTTCCTCCCCGTTTTTGTACACCTTTCCTTCTAGTGTATTGATCCGAATAGTTTCGATTTCAAATATATTTTTTGCTTGCGTTGTTGATTGCTTATTGTAACGGCGAAGCACGGATCGAATTCGAGAGAATAACTCACGAATACGGAACGGCTTTGTTATATAATCATCCGCCCCCATATCAAGTCCCATCACCACATTCACTTCATCATCCAAAGCAGTCAAAAAGATTACAGGCTTATCTCCCCGTTTCTTGACTAACTCACATAGCTCGTAACCACTTCCATCTGGTAAGGACAAATCAAACAAAAACAAATCTACTTCATTTAATTGCTTTTCAATTACATTTTTCGCCTGCTCAGTATCATAGCAAACAATCGTTTCATATCCTTCTTGTTTTAATGAGTAATCCAAGCCCATTGCAATTGATTTATCATCCTCGACAAGTAATATTTTCATATCTAGCACCTTTATTCTTGTATTTTTACAAATGATATTTTAATTTCTCCTATGATAACAATGTACTGAACCCGAGAATAAGCACAAGTGATTATTTTTTCACAATAGCAATGTCTTTATTTTTTCTGTTTTGAACTTCTTCCATCTTCAGATAAAAGCTTTCCTCTAAATCAATTTCGAAGTAATTTGCAAACTTCGTGATGTACGCAAGACAATCAGCAAATTCTTTCCCTAGTTCCTTTTTTATACTGGCTTTCGCTATCCCGAACGCTTGTTCCTCTGGCATTCCATCATTGATCATTGTATTTGTCAAATTGAAGGCTTTGCGTAATTCCTCCGCTATTTCTGCAACTTCTGTCGTTAGTAGCATGTAATTATTTAATAGTGATGACTTTGTTCTTTCGTAATCATCTGTTTTAATTTGCCAATTCATTTCCTCTTGGTATTGTTTTGAAAACTCTTGTAGTTTTTTCATGTTTGTTCCTCTTTTATTCTTTAGTTTATAAAACCTATTTTAAGACAAATCAGATGCTCAAGCCAACACTAGAATAAGAGTATATTATTTTATTTAGCAACTTCCTAAACAAAAAAACACCTCGCTCTTCTCCTTATAAGAAAAACGAAGTGAATATATTAGCGAATTGATATGTTGTTTAGTTCATGGCTGGTTCATAAACATTTTCTAGTAAATCACGAATTTTCACTAAACAAATGTAACAGCTCTTTAGCACTATGTACCTCATAATCAGGTGTATAGGCAGCGCCTGCTGGTAACCCCTTCTTTCGATGATTCATCCAGATCGCCTGCCAGCCTGCTTGCTTTGCTCCAATAATATCCTTTTCAAAATTGTCCCCGATATATACCGTTTTGCTTTGATCAAGACCCATCTTCTGTTCAATAAACTCAAACACTTCCCGTTTCGGTTTCGCATGCCCAATACTTCCAGAAATAAACGTCTGTTCTGCAGGTATCCAGCGATTAAGACCGAGCTGGTCAATTTTCATGGCTTGATGTTTTTCTTCACCGTTCGTAAGAATCCCAAGCTGTTTCCCATCTCTGTAAAGAAGATTCAGTAGCTCTTCAACTTCCGGAAACAGTGTAATATTATTTTGTTCAGCAACATATGTTTCATGAAAAATAGCCGCCTTTTCCGTATCAATCGGAATGTTAAAGTCCTTACAGGCAGCAATTATTCGACCGGTTTGCCATTCAAATTGAGAAATTTCACCGGTTTCACTTTTATCGAATAAGATCTCACTATATTTTCGACTAGCTTTATATAATTGATCGATTTCCTCATCTGATAAAGCTACTTGAAGCAGCTTCCTTACCGTTTTATGAAAAGATTGTGCTTGGTCGTAAAGTGTATCATCGACGTCAAAAATATATGTATTCATTTTTACAGCGCTCCTTTTGTTTTGACAATCATACTGATTATGAGAATTAAAACGAGGGGTCATTCTTAAACGGGTTCGGTTTTGAAGTACTAAATTAGAAATAACCGGACTAATCAAATTAACACTTAAATTAACCGACAATTTGATTAGTAAAAGCGCTTGGAATTGTGTCTCCAAGTATTTTGCACTTGGTACTTGTGTTTTCGCTAAAATTTGAAAAATAAAAGTAAAAATTCCGTTTAAATCGGGAAAAATCAACATTCCACACAAAATAAGGGGAGTTTTTTCGCTTATATGAACCTAATCCCCAAATTTAGCTTAAAATATAGAAGTTAACCGGAATATTTCCGCCTATATCGGCAATTTAAGCACCTACTATATACCTTAACCGGAATTTCTCCGCCTATCAATTCCCTGAATAACCTTTCTACTAAATTTTCTAACTTAAATATTCAAAGCCCTACCACTTTCAGGACATGAATCCTAATTAATTTAGTAACACTAACTTTTGACATCTTGTTGGAAGGAATTCGAGGTATGGTGCAAAAATTTTGATAAGTAACAAAAAGATTCAGTCCAATTCATTTTGTGAATTGGACTGCTAATTTGTATCTGGATTAAGTTTTTGTACTCGAAAACCGAGCTGGCTATTCATACACCCATCGCTTTTATGTTCTATTTAAATTTTCTATCGTTAATTATTATTCTTAGTTTTAAGAAAATAAATTTCCTTCTCTAGTTTATTAACTTTGTCAGCAATAAATTCATATTCATTCATTCTTTGCTCGTTTGTTAATTCAAACTGACTACCAACACCATCAAGTTTTGCATCAATCTTGTCAAAACGATTGTGCATTTCAGTTTTGAATTGTGTCATATCTATTTTTAAACTCTTTAAATCTTTGTTCACGTCAGTTTTAAATTGAGTCATATCTAATTTCATATTCTTTAAATCTTTGTTCATTTCAGTGAGTAGGTTAAGAATTTTTTCATCCATTATATCACCTCTACCTGATATTATAATATAAATTTGTCAGCTTTTGTTTACTACTTCAGATTAAATAAATCATTACATAAGCATCATACTCCTTTTTATGTTGGGTAAAGATGACCACCCATGATCATATCTATATTTTACCATAAAACAGGAACGTTTGTTCTTGTTTATTTAAAAAATTATCAAAAATTCATTTACATAAACTTTTTAAATAAAAGTTGAAATGCTATGATAATCTTGGAAATCCATTATTTGGGGGCAATCATGAAAAAAACGGTTAAAGTTGTTGCTGCAATCATTGAAAATGAGAAAAAGGAAATTCTTTGTGCTTTAAGATCACCGGAAATGGCTATGCCAAATATGTGGGAGTTTCCAGGTGGAAAAGTTGAAAAAGACGAAGACATTTATTCTGCTTTAGTGAGAGAGATTAAAGAGGAGCTAAACTGTAAGATTGAAACAGTAGATTTGTTTCATGACAATATACATGAATATGAAACCTTTATTATCAATTTAATTGCGATTAAATGTAGAATTATTGATGGAACACCAACACCTAGTGAGCATTCAACTCTTCTATGGTTGAAAAGAGAAAATCTTAAGTCTTTGAAATGGGCACCAGCTGATGTTCCCGCAGTTGAGAAACTGATGAGTGAAATCTAACTATATTTTTCAACTATAAAGTATGGATTGAGGGTATTCCTCTAGTCTGAACAAAATATAATTTCACATACTTGTTTTCTACGTTTAAGAATTTCAACTCGATCAGAATAAGTAAACTATGATTCCTCTAAAGTTTTTTATTACCTCCACACATTAGACAACTGCTGAAATCGAGGTGTTATGATAAACAGTGTTTCTTCTCTTCCATATTCCTCCACTATATTTGGAACTAATTCTACTAGTATATCACTGATCGAATTGATCTCCACTTGTAGATTTATAGGTGAAACGTTTTGGAGCATCGTGTACATTTCATTTGTTTCGTCGGCGTTTCGGTAGAGGATGGAAAGGAACTCTTTTTGTTCAGTTTTATTTTGGTGGGCATTAATCGATGCTCTGGCATATTGCTGCATTTCGGTTAATAGAAGAGAGAGCCGGCGGGCGATCGCGTTTGGCTCTCTTATTTCTGTAAAGTGATGGTAGAGTTTTGTGTTGGCTTCATAGCTTTTTTGTTCGAGCTTTTGTAAATGAGTTTTCATGAAATCACTCCTTATTTCTTTTCTAGTAATTTTTCAACTTTACAGGCGCCAGCTTTAAAACGCGGCTGCTTGGATACTTGATCCCAAATATCGACCGTAAGGATATTAGCAGCTTCTTCCTCCGTTAATGCTCCATAATGAAACGGGATGAACACCGAACCTGGCATGACCGAGTCTACAATTCTTGCAAGTACGCTAATTGAACCTCGTTTGGTCGTAATTCTAACATAGTCACCTGTTTCTAATGATAGTGTTTTAGCGTCAATAGGATGAATTTCTGCATACGCTTCTGGGGCTGCCATTTGTAAAATTGGTGCTCTCCCTGTTTTCGTTCGTGTATGCCAGTGATACACCAATCGACCGTTGTTTAAGGAAAATGGATATTCTTCATTAGGATGCTCTGGTGCTGGAGTCCAATGAAATCCGTAAAGGATAGCTCGCCCATTAGCCTCTAGATCTTTAAACTCTTTTCTCGTTCTTGCTCTTCCTGTTTCTAGTAATTTTCCATAAGAGTGAGCATCATCCACATTTGTATGAAAATGACCATCCGTATACAAACGCTTTTTTCCTAGTGGGTAGTGCTCATTACACGGCCATTGGATACCGCCAAGCTCCTCCATTTTCTCATAAGTCATGCCAGACATATCACAGGGACGCCCCTTTGAGATAAGCTTCCATTCATTGAATGCTTCTTCAGGAGTTTGATAAGTTATTAGAGGTTTCCCGTGTCGGTCTCTAAGATTCATACGTCTGGAAAACTCTAGCAGCAATTCAAAATCTGATGGCAGTCCGCTCGGAGCTGGAACCGCCTTTCTGAGTACATTTACCCTTCGCTCTAAATTCGTCATCGTCCCTTCCTTTTCACCCCAAAGAGCTGTTGGCAGTACGAGATCGGCTAGTTCTGCTGTTTCACTTAAGAACGGATCTTGGACAACGAGAAATACTTTTTTTAACAGCTTGATGACCCGGTCACGATTCGGCAGGGTCACGACTGGATTTGTTGCCATAACCCACATCATTTGGATCGTTCCGTTTTCTATGAGTTCTAGCATGTTCATGATATGAGTGACAGGACCAACAGGAAGTGTACCGTACGGAAGATTCCACAACTCCTCCATTTCTCGTATATGATTAGGGTTGGAAGAGTTACGGTAGCCTGGATAAAACGCGGCACCACCTACTTCTCGGTTAGACATGGCACTTGGCTGTCCGTCCTGCTGAAACGGACCGGAACCAGGTTTACCTATTTTCCCCATAATCAAGTGCATCGAATTGACTAAAGTGGCTGCCGGAGTAGCATCCATGCTTTGATAAACTCCTTGTAACAGAAGTGTCAAGGTCGACTGCGATGTACCTATTAATCTTGCACACTCGTATAGCTCTTCTTTTGATACACCCGTAATGCTCTCTACTACTTCCGGTCGGTATGCTACGACTGTATTTCTTAAGCTATCAAAACCAATTGTGTGTTTTTCAATAAAGCTACTATCAATCCAACCATGAGTAATGAGTAAGTGAATGATACCATTTAGTAAAGCAACATTCGTTCCACTTTTAGGATAGAGAGATAAATCAGCAAAACGCTGCGTAAGAGTCTGACGCGGATCAATGACAATTAGCTTCGTACCATTATTTCTTTTAGCTTCGAGAACTCTTTCCCACATAACTGTATTCGTTTCGCTCATATTAAGACCAATAATGACAATCACTTCTGTACGATCAATGTCCTCCATGCAGGCTGGAGGTCCGTCTGAACCAAACGATTGAATAAGCGACCACTCGGCGGTAGCCGTACAAAGACGGGTATTAGCATCGATGTTATGCATACCTAAGCCTGCCTTCATTACTTTGGCAATCGTATAATATTCTTCTAAATATGCCTGTCCGGTATGATAAAAGCCGAGGCTTTTGGGGCCAACTTGACGGACGAGCTCCGTCGTTTTTTCAACTAATAGAGCTAAAGCGTCATCCCATGAGGCTTTTACTAACACCCCTTGCTTATTACGAATAAGTGGGCTCGTTAATCGATCTGTACTGTTATTGGCCCACCATTGATTTTCTCCCTTAGGTCCTAGTCTTCCTTGGTTAGTGGGATATTGCTTATTTCCTTTTATGCCTACGATTTGGTCGTCTTTTACTGCCACAAAGCAACCACAGCCGTTGGAGCATATATTACAGGTCGAATACACCCATCGATCAATTTCACCTTGTGTATAAACGTTCAGATCCTCTCTGCTGTTTTTCCATGCCATACCTAATCCCCCTTAGTTTTTTTCTGTAAAATTTCAGTTATTTGCTGGTACGAAGGATACGTTGGATATGGTTTGATCGGTCGATAAGGAGAAAAGGGTGGCATATGAGGAGTTTCAGCTGAGTAGATCGGCAGGTCATTTCGAGGGATATTTGTTTCTGTTCTAAAGGGCGGAAAAATGAGTTGATCTAGCTGTAACTTCTTATTTTTTTCAGATAGTGGCTCCATATCGTTTTCCCCTTCCGTTTTTGCTTATGTATATTCTTTGTGGTTATGAGATAGAAGCATCTGAATGAATGATTTTTCATATTTGATATATAAAAAGGATCATCAGTCTATAGCAGACTAATGATCCTTTTTACTCATTTAAGTTTGGTCTTGGTATTAAAGGCAGAAGCGTGCAACAGTAAGCGCAATTATTTCCTACTCAGCATTCACTGCCTTATATTCCGCCATACCGTCTTTTTCGTTGCCCGTATTCTTTTAAGGCATGTAGAAATTCATCCTCAGAAAAATCCGGCCAAAGAACATCTGTAAACCAAAACTCTGTGTAGGCTAACTGCCAGAGCAGGAAATTACTTAGGCGCTTTTCCCCTCCTGTTCGAATAAGAAGATCAGGATCTTTTAGACCAGTTGTATAGAGATATTTTGAAAACTGCTGCTCATCCAGCTCATCGAGTGATAATTTTTCATCGTTTAGATCTGTGAACATTTTTTTCATAGCTTTTAGAATTTCGTGTCTACTACCATAGTTGAGCGCAATATTCAGCTGAAGCCCGTCATTATCCTTTGTGCGGTCAATCGCATACTGAACGGCTTCACGTGTATGTGCTGGGAGATTTTCCATATCACCGATTGCCTCAATGCGTACATTATTAGCTATAAGCTCTGGTAGATATATAGACAAAAACTCCTTTGGAAGCCTTAATAATGAGTCTACCTCTACCTTTGGTCGTTTCCAGTTTTCCGTGGAAAATGTATAAAGTGTTAAAACCTTCACCTTGCATTTGACTGCAATCTTAACGATTTTAACGACAGTTGATACTCCTTCTTTATGACCTGCTACTCGTGGCATTCCACGATTTCCCGCCCAACGTCCGTTTCCGTCCATAATGATCGCAACATGGTCTGGCGTATGAAGGTTTAATGTATCTTCTTCTAGATTATTAAAGGGTTTTTCTAATTGTTTACTATTGAGAAAAGGAATTTTCATTGAAATTTTCCACCTCCTGTTATTATTCCTCATTATCCTGGTCACTTTTGTATTCTAAAATATCACCGGGTTGACATTCTAATGCCTTACAAATGGCATTTAAAGTTGATAAGCGAACCGCTTTGGCCTTTCCGTTTTTCAATATAGAAAGATTCGCCATGGTGATCCCTACTCTCTCTGATAGTTCCGTAACACTCATTTTTCTTTTCGCTAACATCACATCAATATTTATAATAATTGCCATTGTTGTTCACCTCAGACCGTTAAATCATTTTCTGATTTTATATGAATAGCTTCTTGTAATAGTCTTTGGAGTACGGCGGCAAAGACTGCGATAACCATTGATGCCCCAATAATGACCATTCCGATTAAGATGAGGCCTGGTGCGTCGTCCCACTCGGATATGATGTAGACAAACGGTAGGTTTACCACATAAAAACCACTTATGGTGATGGCGCATTTTTTTATCTTCTTAAGAGCTTTTACAGATAAATCCGAAAAAGCTAGGTTTTGATCAATATAACTCAATAGCCTTAAAGCTTGATACAACGCTATGTAAAACGGTATCGCCGATAAATACATCAAAAATAAAATACTAAATACAATATAAGCCAACTCAGAACCCATTTTTACTTGCTCGATTGCTTCAGTTGCTATCTGAGGTAATAAAAAGATACACAATGCAAGAACAGGAATCCCCATAAAAATAACAGCCGTTTTTAAAAAGAATGTTGATCCGCGTTTCATAAAAAGCACCTCACTGTTTTGTTGTCATGTTGAAATTTAACACAAATTTTATCGTTTTACAATAAATATTTATTTAAAAATATGTATTTTTTACTGTTAAACCCTATATCAGAGGGAAATAAACTTGTATGGGGCATATCATGAATAACGAATAAAGTTGTTGCTGCCATTATCGAAAATGATCAAATTGAAATTCAATGTGTTTTTAGATCGTCGGAAATGGCACCGGATGATGTTCCAACCGTTGAGAAATTGACTGTGGAGGTTACTTCTTTATAACCTTTCTTTATACATTATTTTAGAGAACACCTGATAAGGTTCCAGTGAAATAGGACAATGTCACCCATTGTCCCTAGTTAAAACATGTTTATATAACCTTACCCATTTCAAAAGGTATACCAAAATTTAATCAATCAACTGAAATACCATTAGAGCAGTGGTGGTGGTGGCATTTAGACAAAATAATCTCCCCTTACAAAATGCCTTTCTCATGATGTAAAAATACTATTTTACTTGTATTTAAAAAAGTTTCTATTCCAAAAAAACCTCACAAGTTGAGATAACAACTTTGTGAGGTTTTACCTAATTACTTATTAAAACGGAACCTTCTTATAATACCTTCTCGTTGTAAGTGGATGATTTCGCTCCTTCTCAAGGTGGCAGCTTACTCGTTCAAGTAAAGTGGCCAACACAATTGGAGAAACTAAATGTCTTAATTCTGACGAGATTCCTTCTAGTTCGTAGTCCTTCGTATCAAATACAGTAAGCTCCTTAGAATAGTTCTCGGCAAATCGTTGAACCCGTTCGGTAAGCGTTCGAGATTTGTCTTCTCCTTTTAAGAGGATGATGCTTGTATCTTCTTCTACTAATTCTAGTGTCCCATGGAAAAAATCAGATGCATGAACAGGTCGGGTTTTGATCCATTGCATTTCTTCTAGAATACACATAGCATAATAATAGGTTTGACCCCAGTCTACACCAGTTCCCGAAAGAATATGATAGGGTGTTTCTTTATGTTTACTCGCAAAAGCTGCAGCACGGTTTTCGGTAGCTTCCTTTACCTTCAATAATGCAGCTGGTAGCTGTTTCATTTCTTCACCAAATCGATGATACTCTGGTAATTCATTCCGTTTATACATTAACCTGAAAGCTATGAGATAGGATTGAATATAAAAAGATTCACAGGATGTATCATCTTCGGCAAAATTCACAAATGTATAATCGGTCATGGTTGCTAACGGAGTATTTCCATGACCAACCAGGCTAATCGTTGTTGCTCCCTTTTCCTTACAAAAGCTTGCCACTTCAACTGTTTCTTTTGTTGTGCCAGATAACGAAGCTAGAATCACTAATGATTTTTCAGTCAAATGCTTGTGATCCATATGCATTAATTCTGAAGATATTTCAGTATAAACAGGCAAAGTTGAGTTATTTTTCAGGATATACTCGGCAGCAAACATTAAAATAGCTGCTCCACCTGTACCAACGAAAAAGACATTATCAATTCCTTGCTCGACAATCCCATCAATGGCTTGATTCATTTCATCCTGTAGCGACAGTGCACCGTTTTGTATGTTCAAAAATCTTTCAACATCAAAGTTGAACATCCATGCTCCTCCTTAATAGTCCATTTTACGGTAGTATCTTCTAATATCTAACGAATGATCTCTTTCTCGCTCAAGATAGACACTAATTCGACCTGTTAGGGCCCAGTTTACATTGATTGCGACATGCTTTCGGAATTCTTCACTAATTCCTGGTAGTGCATAATCCTTTGTATCAAGAATAAAGAGCTCATTCGTAATTTTATCTGCAAAACGTTCAACTCTTTCAGCTAACGGACGAGTTTCATCTTCTCCTTTAAAAATGATCATACTTGTATCTTCTTCTACGAGTTCTAGTGTGCCATGGAAAAATTCTGCTGCATGAATGGATTTTGATTTAATCCACTGCATTTCCTCTAATATGCACATGGCGTAAGAATACGTATTACCCCACAGATTTCCTGCACCTACTAGCATATGATACTTTGTATCTTTGTGGCGGATCGCAAATTGCTCAGCTCTTGAATCAAATTCCTCCATTGCCTGAGCCAGTGCTTCTGGTAAGGCGGCAAGCTCGTTTGCAAACTTCTCATATTGTGGAAACTCATTTTGGTTGTGAATAAAACGAAATGTTAATAATTGTAGGTGAAGAAAGAATGTGTCAAATGAATGTTTTTCATGTCCTGTTGAAATTCGATAATCTACAACATCTCCTAGTGGTGTATCTGGTAAGGCAACTAATCCAATCGTTGTTGCTCCTTTTTCTTTACAAAATTCTGCAGCAGCTACCGTTTCCTTTGTTGTTCCTGTTACGGAAGCGAAGATACAAACAGAATCCTTTGTAAGATGACGGTTATTCATAACAAGAAGCTCAGCCGCAATTTCTGCATGCACTTCAATCGATGAATTTGATTTAAAAATATATTCATATGGAAGCATCATCGCAATCGTACCGCCTGAGCCAATTAGAAAGATGTTTTTGAACCCTTTATTTGTAATCTCATCTACAATATTCTCAATTTCTTCTCTTTTAGAAAGTCCTACTGTCCCTACTAATTCTACAAACTGATCTTTATCAAATTTCAACATGATGATTCCTCCATATCTATTTGTTTTTTAATGATATTGCCTTTATATAATGAAGCCTTTGATATGTCACAAAACATATCAGTGCAAATCCACCTATTCCTACACATGATAAGAAGAAAACAACTGGACCAAAGGAATCAAACACGATTCCTCCAAACAATGGACCAAGGGTTCGCCCAACATTTGCTGAGCCATTCACAATACCTTGATACATCCCTTTTTTACCCGACGGAGCTAAATAATCGGCAATCGCAGGAACCAATGGAAAAATGAGAATTTCTCCTATTGTCATAATCACCATCGAGATCAGAAAGCCATGATAAAAGCTGCTTTGTGAAAGTAGCGTGAAGGAGATCATGTAAAAAAGCACACCAGCAGTTAATTGCCACATCCACGAAATGTTTTTCCGTAGCATATACCATTGAATAACTGGCTGTAGCAAGATAATGACGACGCCATTTATTGTCCAAATCAAGCTATACGATGCTAGGGTAAAGCCAATTTGAAGCATATAGCTGGATATCGTTGTTTGCCATTGGTTGTAAATAACCCAGCAAAACATAAATCCTAAGCACAAGAGAATGAGTGCTGAAAGATTATTTGATTTATAAAATTGGATAGGCTGTTGGTCCTGAGAATGCTGCTCTTTAGTCGATTGGTTGTTGTGATTTGGTTCATCAAGCAGAGTCAAGACAATCAAAAGAAAAATGATATAGGTGAGGGCATTTACCCAAAAAACATAACGAAAATCAAACCCTGCTACGATTCCCCCTAATGCGGTACCTACAGCAACACCAATATTTAAAATAAGGTAGATAAGATGAAAGCTTTTACTTCCCCCTTCTTCCCATACATTGCCTGCAAGAGCATAGATTGGAGGAAAGAGCGAACCTATGCTTACTCCTAAGAGAATCATGGCGGTGATATACCATGGCCATGATAAGCCTACCGAAATAAACAGGAGGAGAATGACAGAAGATATCCCACCGTAAAGAAGCGTTCTCTTTGCTCGGATTCGGTCAAATAAAAAGCCTCCTAGAAAGCTACCAACAATTTCAGCTGCAGAATGGAGCATTAAGACAAATCCTGCTTCAGATAATGTACGATTCATGCCATGTGTGATATAAATCGTGTGTAAGGGCCAAAGAAATGCCATTCCTGTTGAGTTAATCAGCATGGCAACCAACAAAACCTTCAGATTTCTTGGATAAGACCTCCAAAATGTCATAAAAGGAACCCTCTTTTTTTAGGTAGCAGGCTAGCCTATTTAAGGTATGGATCTAATGTCCGTAAAGATTGTTCAATAGCAGCATTTGGATTCTGTAAATACTGCGCTGACGTAAACTCTAGCGTTAATGCTCCTTCGTAATGATATTCTGCTAATGTTGCCATATAGTTTTCTAATGGCAGAACACCATCTCCCCAGGATAGGTGCCCAGTAGGATTTCCATCGATAAAGTGGATATGAACAAAGTCATCTTTTAACTCTTTAAAATAGCTACTCAAATCCTCCTTCTCTACAGCTAAAGGAATCGTATCTACCATTCCTTTTAAGAATGGTGATGAAATGGAATTCAGCATTTCTTTTAAATCGGCTAAAGTACAAATTAAGTTTGACTCTACCTTTTGTAATGGTTCAAGGGCCAACAAAATCCCTTTCTTTTCTGCATAAGCTGTCAGTTTTTCCAATGAATCTCTTGCTCTTTTAAGCGCCTCACTTCTCCCTTCGTTGCGATAGCCCCAACCAGCTGTCACTAAAACCATAGGAGCTTCTAATTGGTTCGCTACATCAATTGACTTTTTAAAATAAGAGATGCTTCTTTCACGCATTACTGTTTCTTTGGCGGCAAGATTAATTGGATACATACATTGCTCTGGGGTAAAACAAACAACCTCTAGTGATCTTCTTTCAATTTCTTTTTTGATTTGTTGAATATCTGATCCATTCATATCCTCCACATAACAATGTGGTGCAGCGCCCCAAACCTCAATTTTTTGAAACTGATATTTTTCCATAGCATCTAAAAAATACTCGAACGGATAGTGTAGATAGTGAAAATTCATTCCGGTAAGTTGCGATCTTTTCATTTTTGTCATAACATCCCTCCTTCTCATGCACATAGTTTAGAGTATTTTTTTTTACTTTGGTATATACCAATTGAGGTAGTACTTTTTTGCAATAACGAAAGCGAATAGAAGAGGAGTAATAGATACTCCCTTTCTATCATCCCTTGACCCCACCTGCTGAAATGCCTCGTACAAATTGCTTTTGAAACATGATATAAGCAATAACCATTGGCAACGCTGATATCGCCAAGCCCGCTAACTGTATACCAAAGTTTGTATTTAGTTGACTTCGTAAATTCATCAGTCCAACAGGTATTGTACGAAGACTTGAGTCCTCTATAAAAACAAGAGCAAACATAAATTCATTCCATACGAACATCCCTGTTAAAAGAGCAGCTGATGCGATAATGGGCTTCCCCATCGGTAGAATAATATGCCAAAATACCTTCCAGCTGTTACAGCCATCAATGATTGCTGATTCCTCCAGCTCCTTAGGAATGGAAAGGAAATAAGACCTCATAAGAAAAATGGCAAATGGTAGCTGAAACGCTACATATGGTAGAATTAAGGCTCCATACGTATTATATAGACCAACTGCTTGGAGCAATTTATAAAGTGGTAATAAGCTTACCTGTGGAGCAAGCATTAATCCACTAAGGATGATCACAAGCAACATGTTTTGGCCTTTAAACTGAAAACGACTTAATCCATAAGCAGCCATCGCCCCCAAAAGTAAGATGATACTGACGGATACAATTGTCACAAAAACACTATTAAAGAAAAAATCTCCCACCCCTGCATCCCAAGCAGCTTTGTAGTTCCCCCAAAGCCATTCCTCTGGAAGTGACCATGTATTTAAAAAGAAATCTCTGTTTGATTTAAGACCACTTAAGCAAAGCCAGATAAGGGGAAAGATAATAACGAAAGAAAAAATCCCAAACCATACGATAACAGCAAGTTGAAAGATTCGATTTTTAATCGTCATTGTCGTTACTACACCTCCTTACCTGTTTTTCCAATTTTCATTTGTATCAGTGATAAGGTTAACGTAATAACAAATATAACTGTGCCAATCGTAGAGGCGTAGCCCATCTCGTCATTTCGAAAAGCCGATCTATAAAGCATTGTTCCCAGTACTTCGGTTGAACGCCCTGGTCCTCCGAATGTCATGACGTACACTTCATCAAACACCTTAAATGCTCCAATGACAGTAATCACACTTCCAACAAGAATCATTTCTCGTATTTGAGGCAATGTGATGTGAAAGAAAGATTTTATCCTAGAAGCCCCATCGATCATCGCTGCTTCATAATATTCATCTGGTATTTTTTGCATGGCAATTAAGAATAGCATCGTCATATAACCGGTATATTGCCATTGAGAAACGGCAACGACTGCATAAATCGCGGTTTTACTATCTCCAAGCCATGAATGAGTCCATTCTGAGAGACCAATTGCCTCTAATGTTCCATTTACAAGCCCCACCTCTGGATTGTAGAGAAGCTGCCAAAGCAATCCTACTACCGCTATCGAAATAACAGAGGGGATAAAAAAGACTGTACGGAAAAATGGTTGAAATCTACGAATCAATTTATCTTCTAAAATGGCGGCAATAATAATTCCTAAGCCTACTTGAAAAATGAGAGATATGATCGCATATAAGGCATTGTTTTTTAATGCCGTGTAAAACACAGGATCTTTAAATAATCTTAGATAGTAATCAAAACCAACAAAGACCTTCTCTGTACCAAATGAATTCCATCGAAAAAAGCTATTGTAAAGATTTAAAATGATCGGTAAAAACACCATACATACGACGATCAGCAATGCAGGTAAAATGTATAATAATGCTGTTCGACTACTTCGATAATTTTTCATCACGTCCCCTCCAGGAGGGGGTAAACAGTAAGGGCTACTGCTTACCCTTTAGCTTTTATTCCACTTCACTTTGAACTTCTTTTGCTACTTTCTGAACTTCTTTTATAATTTCTTCAGGTGATTTTGATCCATCTAACAATAATTGGATATTGGATAAATACACATCAGCAACCTTTGCGTGTACATCTGTATCAAGCCATTCTGCCATTCCTTCTGCTTTTTTCATCGTATCAACACCCTCAACTACTTGTTGCAGGGCAGTATCTGGGTTCGTTGCTCCATCAATTGGACTCGGCCAGCCAATTTGTTCTGCCAGTTTAATCGCATTTTCTTTACTGGTTAAAAACTTTAAGAATTTGATCGCTTCCTCTGGATGCTCTGTTTTAGACGAAACGATAAATCCATCTGGTGCGCCCGTTATAAAGTTTTGATTACCCTTTCCTTCTGAAATCGCTGGCATTTGGAAGAAGCCCCAGTTTCCTGACAAGCTATCTTCAACATTTTGAAATTCCTCTAACTCCACATACATCATGGCTCCTTCTCCTGTAAAGAAATACTGCTTTGCCATATCATGTGAGCTAGAGTTCACATTGTCCATTAAATAGCCCTTTTGGTTTAGTTCTGCAAACATTTCCATTGCTTTTACATACCCTGGATCTGTAAATTCTCCTGAACGAGGATTATAATCATTCATTCTTACATCCTGAGCGACCATTTTCTGATTAAGACCAGTTAAATAGTGAATCGCTGCCCACGGACTTTCGTTACCTAAAATAATTGGAGTTTCTCCGCCTTGTTTGAGTGTTTCTAGGACATTCATAAATTCATCCCATGTCTGAGGTGCTTGTAGATTGTATTTATCGAAGATTTCCTTGTTGTATACAAAGAACTTGCCGTTGAATCGAAGAGGTATACCATAGTTTTTGTCATCAGATGAAAATGGTTGAAGTGAAGCTGGAATAAAGCTATCCTTCCATGCAGGATCTTCCTCTAAATAAGGAGTTAAGTCTAAGGCTGCCCCGGCACGAACAAATTTCCTTGCAAACTCTCCTGACCATGAAAACATAATATCGGGTACTTCATTACCACCTAATATAACCCGTAGCTTATCTTTAATCGGTTCGTCTGCGATCGCTTCCATATCAATTTTAATATCAGGATTTTGTTCCTCAAATTCCTTGACTACTTCTTCAAAATATGGAGCATATTCAGGCTGCGGCCACTTGTGCAAAAATTTCAAGACTGTTTTTCCTTCTGCTTCACCTGATGAAGAATTAGAACATCCCGTAAGCAAAAGGACAAAAATTAGCATGGCAACTCCTAGCGTCTTTGTCATTTTTCTCATGTATTGACCCTCCTTATTTCATGTTTTCTAAGTCAGACTCATTCCGTTTTATTGACCACCTCCTATAGAATGAAACGATTTATTTTTTCTCTCTAAAAGAGAGTTTTTAATAAATTAGTCCATGACCAAATGCACCATCTACTAAACATGTTTTGGCTGCAAATTCAGCGCCTTTTTCAAGACTTGTTTTGATAAGGTCAGCTTGAGAAATGATCGTTTTCTCTTTTTTACCTTTTAAATAATGTAAGATAAAGGCCGTAAAGAAGGAATCTCCTGCACCTAATGTATCAACCGGCTTTACAAAATGTGGCTTCTGCTTGTAAAAGTTCTCCCCATCATATACCACTGATCCTCGCGAGCCCATCGTACCAATACTTAATCTACTTCCATAGGAATGGGCCTTAATTAGAAGTGCTTCAACTTCTTCCTCAGACAGTTGACCGCACGACAACAAGCTAATATCAACATCCTTACAAACCGTTTTTAATTTCTGATCTGTATATTCATTGGAAAAATCATAGGATAAGAGAACACCAGCTTCCTTGATTTTATGCAATTCAGCATCCATATCGCTATATACGCTACTATGTGCTATTTCAAATGTTTTGATATATTCGATGTCATCCTCCAAAAGAACAACAGGATGATCTTTTTGAATGCCGCCATCATTACCGCCGATAAACACTCGATCACCATCTACTAAATCAACTGCAGCATATCCATTTTCACCTTTATGCTGACGACAATGAGCTATATCAATTTCTAAGCTTTTAAGAGTTTTTATAATATGATTTGCTGCAGCATCATCACCAAACACCCCAAGATAGGCTGCATCCACTCCCAATTGCTTTGCATAAACACTAAAGTTCAATGCATTACCACCAGGATACATCGTTCGCTTGTAAACATATTTATCTACTACATTATCACCAACACCAATCACTCTCATGAGTAGCCCCCCTGGAAAACATTAAATGGTATATACCATTTAATGTGAGATCATACCTAAAATGAAGATCATTTTAGGTTTAATTCTGAGTAAAATTTAACAATATCACTTCTTGTTAATGACGTAGAGAATTCAATTTCCTTGTCGTTTCGATCAAAGGCAACCGCTTCCCGGAAAATACAAGGACTCTCAGAACGTATTTTTAAGAGTTTACTTTCATTTTCATCAGAAAACGTAACTCTCATAAATTCTTTTGCCTTTACAAGTTTAATTCCAAATTCATTCTCTAATACGTTATATAATGAAATATCATTTGTGATAAGGCTCTTAATATTTTGACAATACTGTTCTGGAATAAAAGATTCCTCTATTGCAATTGGTCGGTCGTTTACTAAACGAAGACGTTTTACAGTAAACAGCTCTTCCCCTTCAGGAAGCTGCAGTTTTTCTGCTAAAAATGGTGTAGCTTTCGAATGTCCTATTGATAGTACCTGTGTACTGGGAGTTAGCCCTTTTCCTAGCATATCGTTCGTAAAACTGTTAAACGTAATAAAATCCATTTGAATTTTATTATTTGAAACAAAGCTACCTGCCCCAACTCGACGCTCAACAAGTCCTTCTCTTTCTAATGCTGACAAAGTATGTCTTGCGGTCATTCTACTAATCCCATATTGAGCCGCTAAATCACGTTCTGAAGGCAGCTTATCGCCATGCTTTAGCTTCCCTATTTCGATCTCTTCGACTATTTTTTCTTTAAGTTGTTTATAAAACGGAGCTGATTCCTCGTTTCCTAGCAATTTTTTCATAAGACATTTCCTACTTCCTCCAAGTAATAATCAATATCATTATATATGATAGTGAGTTACTTCTTGCAAATAAAGCCTTGGGTTATAATGGTATATACCATTATAAGTAATTTTGAAAACAATTAAGATTTATCCTATGATGAAGTTAGTAGGACAACCAAACAATTTAAGCGCTTACATAATCAGCGAAATAATTTTTGTGTTGCTTTTGTTATTATTAGAATAGTCTAAATCTTTTTGGCTGTCAATTAGATAAAAGGTAAAACCATTCCTCTTTTTACGACATTATTTGCTTTTTTCAGATCAAGGGTGTTGTCATTCCTCGTCTTCTATCTCCATCTTTTTAAGACAATTATCAATAATACTTTTATCAATTCCATTTACTAACTGGTACTTTTCTTTATAAATGGTTACGATGGCATTTTTTATTTCATCCTTACTTCGTTTATTAATGTCTAAATTCTTAATAAAAAGATCTAGTGGTATATCTCCCATTTCATCATGTAAGGCAGGTTGTAGATATGGTATTTCATCACATTTTTCATAGCCATTTCTAGAGAAAAATTGATATCTTTTAAGACAATCTTGCTTTTCTTTTTCGGTGTGTACCATTTCTGGTGTTTCTGTTTCTAAGAAAATGGCTTTCATTGTTGAGTTTCCTGCTAGAAGGGCATCTTTGTTTAACAATTCTTCTATCTTCAATAATGTTTTTGAGCCTAGTCCTTTATTACGGATTTCAGGATTCGTCACAATATATACAATGAAGCCTGCATTTATTTTTGCAAAATAGTGTCCTGTAGCAAACGAAGCCAGCTGGTTACCTTTAAGCCCTACTAAGAAATGATAATTATTTGGTCTTTTTGTATATTGCAAGCCTCTTAAAAAGGTTTGATGTGGTTCTCGCACTTCGATTGGAAACGCCTGATCGTATAATTTCATAGCAGATTCATAGTGTTCTAATGATTCTTCTGTTATTTCAACCCAATTTATTGTCATAATAAAACCAACCTTCAATTAACAAATTTCAATCTTAGTGATATGACTATTTTATTTTATTGCTATGTAAATTTCAATTTGACCATCAGGGTAATATTTTTCAAAATCATATGAGTAAGCTCGATCTAATTTTCCTCTCTCCTCACGTTCCCATATCTCTTTCCATGTATTAAGTATTCCATATTCGTTCGATGAATCTACTTTAAAAATTTCATATTTACTGGTGTTTGAAATGTTAATCCCAGAATCGTGATCACTACTACCTTCTATAGCAACGCTTAACGAATAATCACCTTTATAGTCACTTTCGTATTGATAATACAGACCATATGTAACTATGTCTTGATTATTCAAAAGACCCGATGCTTCTTTCCACATTTCTGTAATCTTCTGCATAATAGTTTCATCTTTAAAATTATTCGTTCTGATTGTATTAATAATCATTAGGTTCAATAGAATTACTCCTCTCAAATCGTTCCTTTCATATATTCAACAAAACCCAGTTTTTTCCTCCCGTATTTTATTTTTAATTTAAGCTCTTTACATAGATCTTCAAGTTTAATAAGAAATTACAGCAATATCAATAATTCGATTCTTTTCTAGCACAAAATTGTTTAATTTTCGAATAAATTGCGTTATAACAAGTATATTCCCTTTTTTATTTGTAGAATGACAACGAAGAGTTAAAGGAGTTTATTCATGAACAAAAAAAATAATACATTCCGATTGGTTCTATTAGGAATGCTTACTGCCATTATCATTATTCAAACATCAATTCCTTTTTTAGGATATATCCCAATAGGACCTCTTAGCTTGACGATTATTCAGGTAACGGTCATTATCGCAGCGATCGTCCTCGGAACAAAGGAAGGAGCCATCATAGGCGGGATTTGGGGAATGATTACATTCATCAGGGCATTTGTCGCTCCGACAAGCGTAATAGCACCCATTGTATTCACGAATCCGCTTGTGTCCGTCTTACCCCGAATTTTAATTGGTGTAGTTGCTGCATATGTGTTCCACAAAATGCTTAGCAAAAAGCTCAATGAAACAGTAAGAATGAGTATTGCCGGTGTGCTGGGATCTTTAACAAATACTGTTTTAGTGCTTGGATTGATTTATTTATTTTACCGAGAGCCATATGCAAACTTCTTGGAGTTAGACATGGAGCAGCTCTTGCCTGCGCTTATGACCATTGTAGCGACAAATGGAATAACTGAAGCGTTTATTTCAGGATTATTGACGCCGATTATTTCAAAACCTTTATTAAAATTGATAAAGAAATAACTCACCTAGCTGCTAAAGACTTCCTTCAAATTTATCTGTTAAGTTTGATGGAAGTCTTTTATTTTGGTTGATACCGGTGAAAAGAAAGATTTATTTTGAAGTCCCTGGTTTTGCTATCAACATTAGTTGTTAATGAAAGTTATAGATTGAATGAACTATTAGTGGCATACTGTCTCGATACTATTAGAATCAAGAACTGTCGTAATGACAGCTGCTAAGCTAATGTGCTTTTTTATTTTTCAGCTCTAAAAGTACAGGTGCAATATTTAGTAAGATAGAAACAATTGTTAAAAACCACAAAGCCTTTTCCATAGTAGGTACAACATCCAATAAAGCAGACCAATCCTCAGCTTTTACCCAATTAGATACAAGACTATGTTCTGCACAGAGTGTTAATGCTGTAAATGATAAACCTATTGCCATCGCAAGCTTGTAATCTTTTCCTGTATTATACAGATAAAGATTTATAAACGTTGCTACTATGGCAATAAGCCCTAATATTAACCACATAATGATGCCTCCATTTATCTAAAAATATATATCTACTAAAAGGTCCAGTTATCCTATTTTGAAACCTGGCCGTATAAACAAAAAAGCAACTATCCTTATTCAACAAAAGCGCTTTGATTGAGGAAAATTAATCTTGAACGAAATCAACCGTTAGTTAATTAATTTCTTTTCAAGAATTATTTTATGTAACCCTTTTTTGTCAGTATAGGTATCAATGACATCAAACCCATTTTTAATATTCAATACTAACATATTATGCCATTTATTCATTGTTTTTGTTTGAACAACACTATATCCATTTTCCTTTAAATATTGATGTTGTTTTTCCATTAACTCAGAAGCAATACCGTGTTTTCTGTAATAAGTGTCCACCCCACCTAACCAACTATAAAATCTTTTATTGTCAAGTTCATATCCAATCTTATATCCAATAACTTTCGTACCAGTCATCGCCGTAATAACCAATAATTTAGGCTTATTTTTCATCTTGTTAATCAAATTATCAGTTGTACCAAAAATAGCTATATGTAATTCTATAATTCCTTCTAAAACATCATCATCTGGTATTGAACTAAAAATGGAGTAATCAAATTTCAATTGTTTTCCTCCTTCCTATCTTTAGTTTAAAAATTTTTTTCAGATATAGCGATAAACCAGAAAATAGGAGGAGGGAAAAAGCTATAATGCCATCACTAGGAAGAAAACTCCTATAATA
Organism: Metabacillus litoralis; assembly: GCF_003667825.1. Classification (NCBI taxonomy): domain Bacteria; kingdom Bacillati; phylum Bacillota; class Bacilli; order Caryophanales; family Bacillaceae; genus Metabacillus; species Metabacillus litoralis. The sequence continues at coordinate 1,527,270 of NZ_CP033043.1, forward strand.
AAACTAATTAAAAGTTCCAATAAACCCACTTCCCTACACAATTTTTATAATTAATTACGATCACCACTCCTAAAAGTTTCGTTATTAAATTATCCTGCTTCGTTCATTTAAAGGTAACTCATCATTATTTCATTCTAAATGGCCTTCTCCAATCTGGTTCTAACATTAAAAAGCACTTACCTATATTTCAAGATAAGCGCTTTGATTAAGGATAATAGAAGATAGAAAAAAGTTAATTACATCTCTTTTTATAAAAAATAAGCGTTGCGTTATCGTTTAACTTCTTGGTTATGCCTGTTTTTTTATAGCCAATTTTTTCATACAAATAACAATTTCTTTCTTCCTCTAATAATGTGGCTAATTCCCAAGAAGTAGCTTGGGGGAACATATCTTCAATTAGTTGAATTGCCTTCTGTGCAATTCCTTTTCCTTGATAAGTTGGTAGAATGAACATTGGGCTAATCCAAAACTGTGTCTCCTCATTGGTAAAAATGCAAATAGCGCCTACAAGTTTATTATCAGCTACTATTTTATAAAAACCACCATCAGGTCTATTAATTCTTGATACTACTTTTTCAATACTTTCATTTGCTGGATTAGATTCATAATCTTTATACTTATCCAATAATGGCATAAAGGCTTCAACTTGAATATCAAAAATTTCTTTGGCGTTATTGGCAGTTGCTTTTTCTAATATAACTTTCATTACAACACCAGCTCTCTGAATGTTAACTATTAAATAATATTCAACACTTACTCTTTACTCACGTATCATTGAACTCATTGTCATTCTTTTCCGCTAACCTCTAAAATATTTAAACCCTCTGATACCTCTGGTGCTTCAAAAAACCTTGTAACATGAATAAACACCTCTACCGTGTCAAAAGCTGCTCTTTCGGGTTGTTCGTTTCGCCTTTGTTCAATTTGACGTAAGCATTGCTCGTTATTCAAATTAAGGAAAAGTAGTTGATGACTTGCATTGACCTCTGACGCCATATCCAAAAACCACTTTCGCAGTTTTTGAGTGTTAGCTGGGAAATCCATCACGACATCTGTACCGACACTTAATATATTTTGGACATGCTTTTTCACCAACGGCTTGAGCTGCGCAGAAAATTTTAGATAGTCCTCAAATGATGTGATCTGATTGGGATAAAGAGATGAAAGCCAATCATCCTCAGACAACAGTACAGCATGTTTATCTATCGCCAATTGTTTTGATTTAGTTGATTTTCCAGCTCCCATTTTTCCACAGAAAAAATATAGCGTCCCCAATCGTGTCATTTAATTACCCCCTGTGCTTATTTTGGTTTAGGCCTTTTATTTCGTTAGTTCCCTGTAGACATTCTTCTTTTATTAAAATTTAGACGTTAAGATTTATCTATGAATTTATTTATTCTACCAATTACAGGCATATTCCTTTTTAATTAACCTGCACCCGTTAGTTAAACAAGAAATTAGTAATGAACAAAAATACCAGAATGCATACAAAAAAAGCCAACTTAGTATGTTGACTTTTGTTTCCCGCTTATTGTGTAGCTTTAAAATAAAATTTGATCATTAACACCCTGAAAATCCACATTTTACGTCAAATTAAATGAACCTGTTTTGAAAAAAAGATTGATCAAAACGGGTCCATTCACTATGAAGCACTATACAATTTTCAAAAAAATGTTTGATCATTTTCTGTCTGCAATCCTCAACAATCGCGCTTTTATTGTTGAGGATGGATATTGAATTAACGCACTCTTTAGTGCAATAAGAAATATTGCTTGTTACAAGGTTCATTAACTTTGACCTCTTTATCATTTATCCATTTAAGAGATGGGGCTTTCATTCGTCCAAGTATTTAAACGCTACTCCATTTGGTACAACCATCATGAGCTCTCGATTCTCAAATAAATCATTTTATCTTTGCCCCAATCTTATAAACTATAAAAACCTCGAAAGGCAAATAGCCAGTCAAGGTATGATAACAATATCATTTTAATTAGAAGTATCAACTACTTCATCTACTGATTTATCGGAGAGAATTTCATCATTCTTTTATATAATCTTTCTAATACAATAAGGCTAATTTAAAGTAACTCCACTCCAACTTGTTTATAAAATTTAACTTTTAGTCTCTCTTCTTCGCCCACATACATTACCATAGCTTTATCATCTTTTTTTATACTTGTTACATTATTAAAATCACCTGTAAATACTATAGAATCTTTAAATGTAATACTTAGACTACTCGTTTGCTTATATACATCTAAAGTTAAAATCACCTTGAAATTTTGGTCATCTTTGAAAGTATAAATTAATTCTCCATCATCTATATTGCCTGTTATACTCACCGGCTCACTTTGAAAAAGTTCTAATAGATCATATTCATCATACTTTATAAACATTCGTATTCATCCCTTTATTAATTATTTCGGTATAACTGTGATAACATCGCCTGCTTCATTTATAATTACTTTGACATCCTGTGCATCATGAACAAACGTTCCGCTTCTATTACCAGGTATCTTTTTCGTATTCATTATAGCGTCTTCAATAACTGAAGGTGGAATATTTCTTGGGTCAACATATTTTTTGATAAAGTCACTAAATTCTTTTGTTTGTGGTTTATAACCTAATTCTTCAGCTTTTTTAATTGCTCTACTTGTTAAAGTAGCTTTCACTTCAGGAGTATCAGGTGCCATTCTTTCCAAAGCATGCTGAGAATACTTTCTTCCATTTATTACTCCTCCGCCTTTTGACATTCTCCAACCTATTTCACCTGCACCTTTAGAAACATCCTTACTAAATTGTTTTTTCACAATGTTGTTTATAGACTTTTTAATAATATTCTTTGGGCTCACTACAGTTTCTAGTATTGCTAAAGGAGTTCCTTCAAAAAAGGTGTCTAATTCTTCTGCACCACCTACTCTATCTGGTGGTATCTTATTTACCTTCTCACGAACATTCCCAAATACTCTGATGATTAGACCATTTCCATATACATAATAGTCACCAGTGTACTCTCCCATTTCATCAATAACATTTACAACTTCTTTGGGTTCCTCTTGAATTGCTTCAAATTCTTCTTTTGTGAGTTTTACACCTTCATGGTTTTCTCTATCTTCCACTACAGGTCTAGAACCAAACCTAATATAATTTAACATTGCATAATTCAATTGTTCATCTAATCTCAGCTCTAATCCAGTTACTGGATCAAATCCGTATCTGGCACGAAGTAAATCATGATAACCAGAGAATTCAGCCAAATCAAACTCATCATGATTCCCATTACCTTCGTATCTTGTATTGGTTTGGATTCCCATTTCCTCAAGCTCTTTATTTTTTAGCCGAAGGTAGTTATCCGTATGAAACTTTACTCCTCCTTGAAGCTGATAGATTTCACTCGTACGAAAAGCTTCTGCATCAAACGAAATTGGTTGTATTCTTACTCCTGTTGAAGTGGCATCTTGTAATGCCTGAAACAAGGCTCGTGCATTGTCCTGTTCATAGATGGAATACATATATTCATTGAGTAATTCTTGATCGATCCTCTCAACAGCTTCTATTGTTTCATTTGTGCATCTTCCATGTTTGCCTGAAAGTCTGAGGTGGAAAATACTTGTAAGGAAAGTATATCATTTATTTTTTGGAAGATGCTATTTAGTTCACTTCTATATTGATCGACCATATCGGCCGCTTGTCTTTCACTTTTACTTAATTCATCTTCTAAAAAGCTGCTATGTACAACCGTATCTGCACCTAACTTTTCACTCATTAATTTATCCTTTACTCCATCAAAAAACGCAATTTGACAATCTATTAGTAAAAACCAGGCATCTATGACTTCCATATGAGCCTTATAAAACCCTTTTATCGCATCGGCACCTTGCCCGATAAATGAGTCTAGTTGGGCAATCGCTTGAAACGTTTTTTGTAAGGTTTCTAGCTGTATTCGTAGTTTTGCGTAATCATTTGATCTTTGATCCATCGTATCGACTAGAGCCTGTGAATCAAGTACTCTCAAATTCTTCTACCTCAAATCCTCAACCGTTCATTCTCATGGCTATTGAATCATTGTGCTTTTTCTAACATTTTTCACCCAAACAAGCACGTTTTCAAGATACAATTCAGATAGCTATTTGTTTACATACTTTTGCATTATAAATGAACGATTTAGGAAAAATAAGGTAAAAATTAACTAAAATGCAAAAGTAACCCTATTATATTCCTGAATAAAAATACTCAATAATCACAAAAATTTCACTATAAGATGCATATGTTATATTCAAGAACAGCGCTTTTATTGTTGCGCATTAATATATATATTTATCTCTTAATTGCTTAGCGTTATGAGAGGGCTTAACTCATTGTTATTCCCTCCCTAAAACGTTATTTAGGATTTAATGTAATATATTCTCCTGTATATGGATCAAATTGAAAATGGATTATTACCTCACCTTTAATCCCTTTTATAGAATAATAAAGTTTATCATTATTATCACTTATAGTTTTAGAATGATTTTCTATTATTTCCACTTCTTCTTTTTCCTTAATAGTACCTTGTGATTCTGAATAGGTAAATTCAGGTTTAGTTGTAATATAAATTATAGGGACACATATCAACAAGATAATAGAAATATATGTTGTAATTTTACTCATAAATGACTTAGAAAGATCTAAGTCAACTATTGTGAAAAACATCCCAATAATTACTGTACTTAATATTGGTATTAAGGTATTAAACATTGTTATATAAACATATTTTTGTGAGTTCAAATTTAAGAAAAGTAATTCAAGAACTCCAATTAACACTACTAAAAAAATAATAATCAGCCTCTTTGCTCTCACTCGATCACTTCCACCAATAAAATTCTTTTAAATAACTTACATACAAAATGTCTATTCCTTATTATTTTAGAGGTTTCAGAAATTTTAATATATATCAGTTTTAATGGAATAAGAACCATTACTTTCCTTTATGAATCTTATTTGTTGATAAGTAACCTGCTACATATAGCAAAAGAAGAGATAACCTCTATTTAAACCAGTTATTCTTAGATGTAAGAACTCAGTCCCTAACAAACTGGCCTTAACATGAAAAAGCACTTACCTTTATTTTCAAGATAAGCGCTTTGTAGGAGATCATTTGTTGTTTGAACACTAATTAGTCACCTAACCCTTAACTTCTCTTTTTAAAGATTTCCCTAGTAAAACCTATAATACAAATTAATATCAGAAAAGGTAAAACGATAGGAAATAAATAACCAACTAAGTTCACAACTTTTCCTCCACTCATATTAGTTTGTATATGATATGAAGTTGTCCTATGTTTAATGACACCGTTAATTGGTTTCCTCGACAACAGCGCTTTTATTGTTGAAGTTCATAGATAATTTTACTTTGTAAGAAACATAGCTAATCTATCTTCGCAAAATCATTTGATCAGTTTCAGTAAACCCTAGTGTTTGGTATAGTTTTCTTGCATTATCACTTGCTAATAATCGGATTGTATGAATTTCTCTTTTAGAAAACCACTTTAACACTTCATCTGTTAACTTACTTGCATAACCTTGATTTCTAAATTCAGGATCTACATATACATCTCCAATAAATCCGTACTGGTCTTCTTTATAAAAGCAATATGGAATATCATCCTTAATAAAAGCTCCAGCACAAGCAATTATTTCATTATTTTGTTCAATAACAAAGTGAATTGCTTTATCTAATATATATAAATCTTTATATGTCTTTTCAACTACCTGAACAAAATTAGCTTTAAGAAGATCTTCCATACCCACTTCTTTAAACATTTTCTGTTTTAGGAGTGTTATTGAAGGAATATCTATAAAAGTTGCAGCTCTTATCACTTTAATCACCTACTTAAATAGAATCTGTATCAGTTCATTTCTTCATTTCCTCTTAGAATTATTCTATCTATGATACAGAATATCCTGTGCTTTCATCATTTAATAGGCACACCTCAACATGAAATGCATCTCTACTTTTGAAGATCACTAATGATTGAATTTTACTTCTTTCATAAACGCGCTTCTTTTTGTGGAAGATCAGCATTTTTGTTGCTGTAGATGATTGATGTATTAACGCCCCTTTTAGTTTAACAACTATTATTTCACCCACTATGTATTTCAAAGCAGAAATATCCGAATGGTATATGATCAGCTGTTAATTCCATTTCTTTTTTTGCAATTTCCATCATTATGGGGAGAATTTCTCTTAATTTCTCCTTATATTGTTCAAGAGCAATTTTAAATGACCTTACATCTTCTTTTTGACATAGAGGATATAATATTGAACCTAACCTAAAATCATTATGTACTCTTGATGTATCTGGAACATTAAGACAATCTATAATATGTTCCTCCTGAATTTTCTCGTCAAACCAATCTCTACATTCTATAAAAAATATATATTCTTCAAACTCAATTTGCATATCCAATAGTTCATTGATATAAAATGGTGTGATTCTTATATAATCTGTAGTTGAATTTGCATTAATAATTTCATCTAAAATACACTTTAAATCTGTAATCGTCGGGAAATATCTATATTTCCCGTTATAGTAAGAAGTGTTGTGGTAAACTATTTCATTAATCTTGCCATCTTGTTTATTTAACATTTCACTTCACCTACTTTTCAGTCCAATTAATGTTATCACTTCTTCCACTTAACTCTCCGTTCAGTTTAAGTGTAATTCACATACACTTATCACACTTTCATTTTAATTGACCTTCTCCAATATGGCTCTTACCATAAGAACGACACGAATCCTACACATTTGCATCCTATAGTTCAATAAGAACTAATCTACACTTTAAAGAGTAATTAATGGTAAATAGTTTGATAAAACTTCAACAACATCATCGGATGTCATAAATACATAGTGCTTCACATCATCTTGGTAATCCCACTTCCCACACCCCTCTTTCTTAAACCAATTAAGATAAGAAGAATTTTTAACTTTGAATAGTGACCAATTACTATAAAATTCACCTCCATACTCCTTATCTAAATCGCGTAATGTCTGATACAAATCTCCTTCATCGGTGTTTCTATAAGATAAAACTCCACTGTCGAAATTAAATGCTATTGTTTTATCATCTCCTGTTTCAAATAGTAAAGTAAGACCATTTTTATTATCAATTAGACTTTGTAAATAAATCCTCTTAGGGAAACTATGTACTGGTTCCCATCTTTCCCAAATCTCTTTCATACTTAAATTAACCTCACTCATTAACTTTTTTAATTATTTTATCACTCCATCTTGAAGTAAACTCCGTTACACCTCTTTACAATTACAATTTTATTCTAATTGATCTTCAGCAAAATGGCCTTAATGAAAAAGAGCACAAATTACTGTGCTCTTTTTCATTAAATATCTTTTTAAAAGTATTGATTATAGAACTGATGCCTTAGCTTTCCACTTAACTGAGCATAAACCCTGGTTGTTTCACTTTTTTCATGTCCAAGTAGACTTTGTATAACATCAAGTGGAGCACCATTATTCAACATATGTGTAGCATAGCTATGCCTAAGTTGATGGGGGTGAATCGTTTTATTAATTCCTGCACGATTGGATATTCTTTTTATAATATATCTCATTAAATCGATACTCATTCGATGCTGTGGCTTCCTTTCAGTAACAAATAACGCTTGATCAGTATCTACTCTTTCATCTAAGTACCTTTTTAGCCAAATATCACACTTTACATTAAAATACACTTCTCTTTCTTTATCACCTTTACCACGAACCACAACTGACTGGCTATGAAAATCTACATCATCACGATTAAGTTTTATAACCTCACCTATACGACATCCTGTAGAATACATAAACTCAAATAATGCCTTTTCCATTGAAGTAAGACAAGATTCCCGTAAGAGTTCAATTTCTTGTTCAGAAAGGAACTTAGGTATTCGTTTCCCTTGTTTCGGCTCTTTAATTTTAGTTGTGGATTCTTCACTATGATCCCTTCGCCATGAGCCCAATTAAATATGGATTTGAGAAATCTTATTCTATGTCCTAAGCTAGAAGGCTTTAAATGACTTCCTTTTTCAACCAGATATTCTTTCAATATATCCGTGGTAAAGTTAGTTATGTCCATATCACCAAAACATCTCATTAGCACATATAGTTGATATTTGTAATTTTGCATTGTAAGGACTGAATAACCTTCAATCCTTTTATCAGATTCATATTTTCTCCATGCTTCAGATAATAGCAATCTATCCACACTCCTACCATTTATTGAGTTTTTTAGAATTATGGACATTGATTACTAGTTTTATTCAACAAACGTGGAAATTAACATAAAAATAATTAATCATACACCTAATCTTTAAGGTTTAGATACAATTGTTGAATCTCTTATTTGATATTGCGCAAGTACAATACCCACCAAACAAATAGAAACATAAAACCTATCAAGGTAAAAATAGACCACATAGCACCTTGTTGTATCTGATTAACTAAATGTTCAAATTCGTTAATTCCTTCTGCTCTACCAATACTATTGACTAGCCAAATTATAGGAACTGAAAAAGTAATAAATATGGCTACAATGGACAAGCCCTTGTTAACCCTTTTTAGCACACTAAATATTGCAGCAACTAAAGTTATTAATAAAAATAAGTAGTATACTACCAAAAACCATGCAGGCAAGGTTTCCCAATTGTTCATTTTTCCCCTCCTTAGTCTTTGTTAACATTCAATCTGTAAACTATCCTTGAATTTTTTTCCTAATTTTAACATATAAACATAGTCAAAAACGTAAAATAAGCACCTTTCCTTGTTCCAGAAAGGCGCTTCTATTGTTGAAGATCATTTTATAAAGTAAACAAACCTAGAAAGGCATTTAGCCTACCAAAGTTTGTTATTTATTAGTTCAAAAAAGTCGGTAACTGTTTTAACCATTCTTCAAAGTTATTAGCTTCTTTATCTACATTAGTTTCTTCATGTGAATAATAGTAAACTCCTGAGTTTGGACACTCATTGGATAGAAGGCAGAAGTAATCACCATTACCTATACCATAAAATGGGATTAATTCTTCCTTCCATCCCCCCTGTTTCATTTCATAGTCATAGGTAAATTCAATAGTGTCATTTCCATTTGTATTTCCATTGGAAACATTTAAGATATCTCCTGGAAACGAATATTCAGACATTAATTCAATAAAAAATTTAAATTCAGATGGAAATAAACATCCAAACTTTTTTTCGATATTTTCCCAATCACTTGCCAAAGGAATATCTAAATTTCCTAATTCTTTATCTAATAAACCATCTAATAATTTTGCAATCTCATCTCTTGTCACTTACTTTTCCTCCTTTTAAATCCCTTCTCCTGGTAGTATATATCCTTTTCCTCTTTCTTTATAGTGTTCTCTAATCTCCTTTGCTCTTTGAGAAGGAGTTAACTGGGAAGGTTTTTCATGACGTGTATGATTTCCTCCACCTCTATGAGTTCTTTGCTCTAATTCATCTAATATCCCACCATTTTTAACAGGGACTTGTTGCCTATGGTGTGCTTCTATATTTTTATCACCATGGGTCATTTTAGTTGTTGGTCCTTTTCCTTGACGCATTCTTATGACTTCTTCAATTGTTTTTGGCTCATATCTTACAGGTGGAATAGACATAGGTGGGTCTGGATTTGGATAATTGGATGGGCTTAGCTTGGCATCACCCTTACCAACTTGCTTTTTCACAATGTTATTTATAGACTTTTTGATGAAAGTCTTTGGTCTCATTACATATTCTAGTATTGCTAAAGGTGTTCCTTCAAAAAAGGTATCTAATTCTTTTCCTCCACCTACTCTATCTGGTGGTATCTTATCTACCTTCTCACGAACATTCCCAAATACTCTGATAGTTAGACCATTTCCATATACATAATAGTCACCACTATATTCTTTCATTTCATCAATAACATTTACAATTTCTACAGGATCCTGTTGAATTGCTTCAAATTCTTCTTTTGTGAGTTTTACAGCTTCATGGTTTTCTCTATCTTCCACGACAGGTCTAGAACCAAACCTAATATACGTTAACAATGCATAATTCAATCGTTCATCTAATCTCAGCTCTAATCCAGTTACTGGATCAAATCCGTATCTGGCACGAAGTATATCATAATAACCAGAAAACTCAGCCAAATTAAACTCATCATGATTCCCATTAGCTTCGTATCTTGTATTGGTTTGGATTCCCATTTCCTCAAGCTCTTTATTTTTCAGCCGAAGGTAGGTATCCGTATGAAACTTTGCTCCTCCTTGAAGCTGATAGATTTCACTCGCACGAAAGGCTTTTGCATCAAAGGAAATGGGTTGTATTCTTACTCCTGTAGTAGTGGCATCTCGTAATGCCTGAAACAAGGCTTGTGCATTGTCCTGTTCATAGATGGAATACATATATTCATTGAGTAACTCTTGATCGACCCTCTCAACAACTTCTATTGTTTTTTCTCTATTCATTTGTGCATCTTCCAAGTTTACCTGAAAGTCTGAGGTGGAAAATACTTGTAAGGAAAGTATATCATTTATTTTTTGGAAGATGCTATTTAGTTCACTTCTATATTGATCGGCCATATCGGCCGCTTGTCTTTCACTTTTACTTAATTCATCTTCTAAAAAGCTGCTATGTACAACCGTATCTGCACCTAACTTTTCACTGACTAATTTATGCTTTACTCCTTCAAAAAACGCAATTTGACAATCTATTAATAAAAACAAGGCATCTATGACTTCCATATGAGCCTTATAAAACCCTTTTATCGCATCGGCACCTTGCCCGACAAATGAGTCTAGTTGGACAATCACTTGAAACGTTTTTTGTAAGGTTTCTAGCTGTGATCGTAGTTTTGCGTAATCATTTGATCGTTGATCCATCGTATCGACTAGCGACTGTGAATCAAGTACTCTCAAAACCTCACCTCATCTCCTCAACCGTTCATTCTCAATGCAATTGAATCATTGTACTTATTTCTAATACTCTTCACCCAAACCAGCACATCTTCAAGATACAATTCAGATAGCTATTTGTTTACATACTTATGCATTATAAATGAACGATTTAGGAAAAATAAGGTAAAAATTAACTAAATTGTAAAAGTAACCCTACTATATTCCTGAATAAAAATACTCAATAATCACAATAATTTTACTATAAGACGCATATGTTATATTCAAGAACAGCGCTTCTATTCGGAAGATCGCACTTGAACTAAAGCTCCCGTTCGTGAAGTATCACTATTCCTTTAATTAAAGTTTTCATTGTAAATTTGTATCCATTTCTTTCGTTTCAGAAATAAGGCTGTAATCAAAACGGCTTCACCTACAACTAATAAACCGATACCTAACACTAACCCTCCAAAAAATAGAAATTCATTTACACCCCAAGCGAAGAAGAACCAGCCTATGATTGCACATACACCTAATGCTAAGTTAATTGTTCCTGCAATTAAGGTTTGGGGTAAAAACAATCCTGTTTTTCTAATCATAGTCGAACCATATTTAAAACTTACAAAAGTCGCTACAATCATATAAATAATATATATAGTCATCGCAATATCTATTTCATTCATATACCCCACTCCTTTTTTTAGATTTTACCATATAAATCCATAATTCTTATTAAAGATTACTGCTTCGTTAACGCAATAAGAAAATGCGTCTAGCTATTTAGTTTAATTTAGGTCATGATTATGCCAAAATTTCGTTTCAACTTAGTTTTAATGAAATATTTAATGTTCTCAAGATTTAACCTCGATATTTAATTCAGCTACTGAATATAATACTGCTTTTCCGGCCATCTTTACTCGAGTATCCTTATGTTTACAATAAAGAGTTCCACCTCTACTTGATAATTGTCTAGCAACCATTTCCTTTTTTTCTAGCCTCTTTGCCCAAAACGGAATTAAGCTACAGTGTAAGGAACCTGTTACGGGATCTTCATTTACTTTTAGCTTAGGGAAAAAACCTCGGGAGACAAAATCATAATCACTTCCTTCGGCCGTAACACAAACACCCAATCCTTCCGGCAATGCTTCTAATATGGCAAAGTCAGGGGATACGTTTCTAACTTCTTCCTCGGACTCTAGTATGAATAATAGATCTCTATTTAGGTATGTTTCTTTTGGTACAATTCCCAAAGCGTTAATCATTTGGTCAGTAGCAGAAATTTCTTCTGAAAGAACGGAAGGGAAATCCAGTTCATACAAATCATCTTGTTTCTTTACAGTTAACTTTCCACTGATTGTATTGAACTTTACACTCTCTAATTGCATTTCATAGTAATTTAGAATGATAAATGCTGTTGCTAACGTTGCGTGCCCACAAAGGTTAATCTCTCCTCCAGGTGTAAACCATCTCAGCCCATAATGTGCTCCTTCTTTTACTGTAAATGCTGTTTCCGATAGGTTATTCTCAATTGCTATACTCTGCATAAGTTCATCTGAAATCCATTCATCCATAAGACATACTCCCGCTGGATTTCCTTCAAAAACCTTATCTGCAAAAGCATCGACTACAAAGTATTTCATTTCATTTCCCTCCAAGTGTTATAATGTGTTTGCTAAATTAATGGTAGTTTATACCTGTTTATATATAACACTCAACGCTCGAGTATAACACTTAAAGGAGAAAAATCATGCATATTGAAATTCAACGTAATTCTGACGTTTCAATAACGAAACAAATATACCTTTCGATTCTCGACCATATCCGTTCAGATCTCTTAGAAGAAGAGCTACAATTACCTTCTGTACGCGAACTCTCAAAACAACTTGGAGTAAGTTTAGTTACTGTAGTAAAGGCCTATCAAAAGCTAGAACAAGAGGGATTTATAACTTCAGTTCAAGGGAAAGGAACGTTTATTAGGAAGACGAAAATGGAAGAAACAAGTAAAGAAGGAACTCATTCATATGATTGGCAACTTTCTGTTCAGGATTATTTACCTAGGTCTCAATTTGCTCGTTTTCACCAAGTCCCTGAAAAAATCCATCTTTCGTCTTCAATGATAGATCCTGGTCTTCTACCAAATCGATACTTAGAGCAAGAAATTCACAAGATGCTTTCTGAAAACCCAAAAGTTCTCTCACAGTACGGAGAAATCCAAGGAGATAAAGCGCTTAGGCAAGCAATGGTTGAGTATTTACAGAGGATGGATCTACCAACCTCTCCTGATAATATTTTAGTTACTAGTGGTTCACAACAAGGAATTGACCTAATTGCTCGTACTTTTGTAGGTCCAGGTGATGTAGTAGTCATGGAAGCCCCAACTTATCCAGGAGCTATTGATGTGTTTCGTGGGAGAGGTGCTACTATTCTTACCGTTGCTGTTGATAGCGATGGAATGAGAGTAGATTTACTCCAAAATTTGTTTGATAAATATAGTCCAAAAATCATTTATACAGTACCTACGTTCCATAATCCCACTGGTGCTATCATGCCCACCAAACGCCGAAGACAAATTCTTGAAATTGCTAAAAGTACGCAGTGTTTAGTGATTGAGGATGACCCATGTAGTGAAATATATTTTGAAAGAAAGCCTCCAGCATCAATGAAAAGTCTAGACAAAGACGGTCATGTTATTTACTTGAAAGGCTTAAGCAAAATATTAGCTCCAGGTTGTAGAATTGGAATATTAGCTGCTTCTGGTTCTATATTCAGACGTTTATTAGCTGCGAAGGCGAATACCGACTTAGGTAGTCCTTTACTTACCCAAAAAGCAATCATTCCATTTATTACTTCAAAAAGAATGATGGATCATCTAAAGAAATTAAGAACAGCTCTAAAGATAAGGCGCGATCTTGTTCTGGCAATTCTCACACTACATTCTCCTGAAGAAGTTTCTTGGTTCATACCAGAAGGAGGATTAAACATATGGCTAACTCTTCCTTCTTGGATTAATACAGATCACTTCTTAATGGAAGCTAAAAAAGAACAAATTACTTTTTTACCTGGCTCAGCTTGTTACCCTACCGAGCAGGAAAATCATCATTTACGATTAAGCTTTTCTTATGTGAATGAACAGCAATTAAGACAAGGGGTGACAACTATTTGTAACCTGCTTCAATCCGCAATTGATTTAAAAACAAGTCAGGATAGCTCATCACATTTTTGATAACAAGTCTAATTTGATTGTTACTGTTCTAAAAAATAAAACTCCAGTTTTTAGTTTTATTAAAGGTCAAGAAAACAATGGAAGTCTTTTATAACGAATTTTTCTATGTAATGTTACACATTATAAAGGATAAAACAAGAAGGATAGGGAGAGCAGTGAACATATCTGCTTTACCTATCCTTTTCTGTGCTACAAATGACCTCATTCACCAAAACAATCGACCTTGGGTGTTGCGCGCTTTTATTGTTGAAGATCGACATAAATAAAATTAACTAGTTAACTGTCCTTTTGCCTGAACACCCTACAATAATATGAATAAAAAACACCCCCTTATCTATTTCATGAAAATAAACAAGGGGAAGAATACATTACTTAAACAAGTGGTTTGTCAGTATCATATTTCTCTTTTTCCTTATAGAATACAATGTTACCTTTTTTTAGTTTCATTGATTTAATATCAAACCAAAGCTGCGACGCAATAAATAATGAAGAGTACGTTCCAGCTATTAATCCAATTAATAAAGCCAATGAAAAACCACTAATGGATTCACTTCCAAAAATATATAGGGCAAAAGCAGTCATTAATACGGTTAAAACAGTATTAATCGAACGAGATAGTGTTTGTTGTAAACTTATATTTACAATTGATTGCAGCTCTTGTACAGAATTGATTAATTTAACCTCCCTTAAATGTTCTTTAATTCTGTCAAAAGTCACAATTGTATCATTGATCGAGTACCCAATAATTGTGAGAACTGCTGCTATAAAATATAAATTTACTTCTACTTGTAAAAAACTAAACACAAATATCGTTAGTAAAGCATCGTGAAATAAAGCGACAACGGCTGTTAATGCAAAACTTAGCTCATATCGAATAGTCAAATATATAACTATCCCAAATGATGCTACTATTATTGCCTTTATAGCATTTTTCACTAATTCGTTTCCAACTATTGGTGACACTACATTAACATTAGGTTCTGAACCATATTCACTTTTGAAAGTATCTTTAATCTTTTCTACCTCACTCTGATTTATATCACCCTTAATTACGGCAACTCCTATATTGTCTTTCTTTCCTGAAATTGTAATATCTGGATCGTAATTTAAATTCCTAAATTCCGTTTTTAATCTATTTGTATCCATTGTATTATCTGAAATTACTTCGACTCTCGTGCCACTGGTAAAGTCTATACCTAAGTTAAGACCATTTAAAATAAATGAAAATATACCTATCGAAAAAACAAGCAGCGAAATACTGTAGAAAAACTTTCGGTATTTTACAAAGTCCAGTTTTCTTTTAGAATTTGTTACATACTGACTTGCTCTAACATTTAATATTTCGAGTCGTTTTAATGCCACTCCAAGTATTAAAACTTTCCCCTTTAAAATATTGCTTTTTAAGAGAAGCCCCAATAAGATTCTAGAACCCCATACGGCTGTTAAAAAGCTTATTAGTATACTAATAATTAACATTGTCGCAAAACCTTTTACACCACTTGTTCCAAAAGTAAATAGTACTAATCCAACCAATATAGTAGTTAAATTTGCATCTAGGATTGTAATAAAGGCTCTTCGAGTTCCTGCACGGAATGCATTTTCAAGGCTTTTCCCTACTGCTAATTCATCTTTCATTCTTTCGAACGTAATAATATTAGCATCTACCGCCATACCAACACCTAAAATTAAAGCAGCTATTCCAGGTAATGTTAATACACCATTCATCCAATCAAAAATCAAAAGAATCATGTAAATATAGGCACATAAAGTAAATGTTGAAATTAAACCAGAAATCCCATAATAACCTACCATGAATAGAAATACTAAACTTATTCCTATTATTCCAGCTAATATCGTTTTGCTTAATGCATCATCCCCAAAATGTGCACCAACTGACTGTGAATAAATCTCTGATAATTTTACTGGTAAACTTCCCGCATTTAACATTGATGCTAATTCATTAGCTTCTTTTAATGTAAAATCACCTTCGATTATTACATTGTCATCTGATAGTGTTTCCTTAACTTGAGGTGCCGAGATTATACGCTGTTTTTGTTTGGGCTTTTGTTGTTCTTCCTTAAAATTTAATCCATCTTCATAATCCAACCAAATGGCAAGTATATTGTTCGGGTAAACATTATTGGACAAATCACTAGTTATATCCTTAAATTTATTTGGATCCTTTAATTTAATACTCACAATTGGTTTATTAAATTGATCAAAAGAGAGCTTAGCTGATTCAATTTCGCTTCCATCTAACATTAGTTGATCATTTATATCTCTAAAAGTTAAATGAGCTTCTGTTGACAACATCCTTCTGGCAGATGCCTGATCTTTAACACCTGCTAGTTGCACACGGATTCGGTCTGAACCCTCAGCTTGTATATTTGGTTCAGATACCCCTAAAACATTTACACGATTATTTAAAGCACTTATAGTGTTCTTTAAAACATCTTCATCAATATCATCATATTTATTAATAGGTTCAACCTTATATAAAACCTCAAAGCCACCCTGTAAATCCAATCCAAGTTTTAAACGGTTTAATACTTGGTCAGATGTTGTTCCTATGGCTAATCCTAACGCTATAATTATTAAAAATAACCATATTACTTTTGTGAGTTTCAATTAGTTTCCTCCTAATCCAAATTAGAATCTATGATTGATTAAATTTGGATTATAGAAAAACCTAGATTTGTATTTGATAGGGGTTAGGAGCTCCTTTAACTTTTCATAGTAGATATGTAATTGAAAAAAACGATTTATTTTTATTACATAACAATAAATCACAAGTGTTATTAGGATATTAAAATAAATTTGGGGAAAATTCAGCTTATCATTTGGAGAATTAATTGTGAATGTATTAATTTGATCAAATATTGTATTTGTTGAAAACTCTGTTTTAATTTGATCGTTGTATTCTTTAGGATTATGAAGAGCAGACCACTGGTTTGTTGATAAAAACATTACTAAAATAAGGAGAATCTTCACTATATTGTACATAAGATTATCCTCCCATTAAATTAGTATCTATCAATTATAACTCAACTCAAATTTTTTAGTAAGTAATTACAAGGATAATTATTCCAAACTAACTAAAATTTGTATCGAATCAATTTAAAATCCGAGTGTATCCTAAGTTTCTTAATGCATATCTCACTCTATAATTTCAGCTACACTCCTAAGAAAATTAGCTGGGTTTTAATATTATATCTAATTATTTTATTTATACATTCATTACTAGTTTTATTCAACAAATGCGAAAAAACAAAACACCTTTCGTTGTTCAGAAAGGCGCTTTTATTGTGGAAGATCAATCTAAAATATTCAATCCCTATTTATGTTACAGCACACTCTGTGGAATTTCATTTCAACTTTTCTAAGATGGTTGAACGATTATTCTAGTTGTAAATCATGACGATTAAACAAAGAAAGAACATCCGAAAGCTCCATTTTCTCTATTTAAAGGATTCTTTTTTTATTGAGATGCTCTTTGTTGCGTTTGGAATTGTTATTATTAATAAAAGAAAGATAAGAGACGGACTTGTATTAAATGCCCCTCTTCTGTAGTTAATGATTGATTTTGTATATATAAATAAAAGGGTCGTAGCAGCAACCCTCTTTTCTCTACTTCTTTAGCTCGATTACTAAAAATTGCATCTAATAATTAACTATGTTTCTAGTTATTAAGTTGCTTATCATTAACGTACATTAGATAATTTTCTGCTTCAGTAAACTTTTCTCTTAAATTATTTGGAATCTTATCTGTATCTTCTGGATTTTTCATTCCACTTTGCGCCATTATTTGTTCGTATGTTATCAGAGTATTTATGTAATGATCATATTCTGAAGCAGTCAAAACCTCTACACTTAATTCTTGCTCGTTTAACTTATCAAAGTAAGGTTGAATTTGATATAGCACGTCCCTTAAACTGTACATTTCTGAAATTGGGATTTGAGAGTAATCGATATTACCATACCCATTTCCATATTTAAGTTTAGCAGTAGTAATCTTTGTTAATAAATCTTTAAAATGAAGGTATTCTTCTTTTTCTAACTCTCCTTGTGCCTGTGATATCTTTGCATCCAGAAGCAAATATCCTTCCATAGTAGCACTTGATATATGCTTTTTAATATTTTCAAACGAACCATAAAATTGATCAGCAAGAAATGATTGGTAAGCCCAAGCACTAGTTGGAATTATGAGTAAAATTGCAATAGCACAAGTAACTAAATTTCCCCTTAGAATATCTGTTACTTTGCTTACCAGTGATTTTTTATATAATTTTTCCTTATAAGGGATACTAAATATAATATTGTCATCAAAATCGTACTCTTGTGCTATTTTATTCAGGGTATTCCTAATTTTTTGTTCCATAACTTCCACCGCCTATCCCCATATATTCTTCATAACTCAATAAGTTCCTTAATTTCTGTCTAGCTTTATAGAGTCTAGATTTTACCGTCCCTTCACTAATATCCAGCATTTTACTTATCTCTGTAATAGATAAATCTTGAAAATAATAAAGAATGATAACAATTCTTAATTTTACGCTTAATTGATTTATACATTGATATATTTCCTTAGTCTCTTCATCAATAATATTCCTAATTTCTGGAGTTTCATTGTTTGTTACCCCATTTTTCTTTGAAAAGTAAGCTATATATTTCTTCTTTCTCAACATTTTTATTGAACAATTGACCACAATTTTGTTAAACCATGTTTTAAATGATGCTTTACTAGGATCATACCGACCAATAGATTTATAAGCTTCAAACAAGGCTTCTTGAACTGCATCTTGTGCCATCCCATAATCATATAAAAATAAATAAGCTGTCCTTCTTGATTGTAAAATATAAGGTTTAAATAACTCATTAAATGCTATTTCATCTCCTGATTTTATACGTTTTATTAAAGCTCTCTCATTCAATAAATTCACCTCCTGTTTTTTTATTTCAATACCTTATTACCATTTCATAGCAAATTGGTTCACTTTTTCGTTAAGCTTTATCATATTTTTTAATTATTTTGTCTATGTTCTGCTTAAACTAAATTAAGCACCTTTCCCTAGTTCCAGAAAGGCGCTTTTATTGTTGAAGATTGTTATTGAATTAACGCACCCGTTACTTACCAGAATATCAAATTAACTCACAATTACTCCCGTTTCTTTAACCATTGTTTTACTTTTTTATCCATCTCTTTTTGTAACCCCCCTATATTCCCACTTTCTTGTTTAGCCAATTTTAAGTATTTTTTAGGAAACATTTTTTCTAGAGAGGACTGATATAAACTACCGTCTTGTGGTTCAATGTATTCAATAACAGAATAATTTTCTTCTTTTTTACTTAATTGAATTACGGCAGGTAATGAATGACCAGATTGTTCTTCTATTCCAGTAGATTTATTAAAACCAGCATAAAAAGACCACATATAGACGCTTATGACCCCATCCAACTCGTTCGTGCCATATACTTTGTGGACTTCAAATTGCTTTTCTGTATCAGAAAACGAGCTTGAGTTT
Organism: Metabacillus litoralis; assembly: GCF_003667825.1. Lineage (NCBI taxonomy): Bacteria > Bacillati > Bacillota > Bacilli > Caryophanales > Bacillaceae > Metabacillus > Metabacillus litoralis. The sequence continues at coordinate 1,546,923 of NZ_CP033043.1, forward strand.
TTTTGGATAATGTAATCGGAAATGACCTTATCCATTTCTTCGGTAATATGTTTATCCCCATCTTGTAAGTTAAGTTCATTCCCGCTACAACCAGCTAAGAATAATACTCCAAATAATAAAGATAAAATACTTGATTTGAATGTATTCCTCAAAATTTCATTCCTCCCGATATAAAATGTTTTTTATTATGTGTAAAGTATAAATGTCTTCTTGTGCTAACCTGCCCCTTTAGTCGAATAAGAAAAGGATTGCCGCAGCAACCCCTGGTATTCAACTCAAGCAACCGTAAGTGAAAAAAAGTAACTTATTTTCCAAGGCATTATTAAATATTCTTTAAATCCTTTTTTAAGTAATAATGCTTAAATTCTCTACCCACATTATCTATACTTCCGAACACTTGATAACCATTCTTTTTATAGAAATCTAATGCTTGAAAACTCAAAGTATCTACTTTTATGAAATCACATTCTTTTTCCAAAGCGATTTTTTCAAGCTCTGATAATAATTTAGTTCCATACCCTGATTTTCTTATGTCCTCATCTAACATAAAGGTATGAATCTCCAACCAATTCCAACATAACTCACTAAGGATGCCACCACGAACAGTGCCGTTATCATCCTTAAGAAATAGACAGATTTCTTCATATCTACCTCCCAAATCTTTTGGAAAGTGCTTTAAATTAAACCTGTAAAGTTGATCGTCAATATGTTGTTTATCCTTATTATTTAATTCCTTACTAATATGAAGTGTCATTGGACATTTCTCCTATTGTATCGTTTTATATAATAATTCTGGAAATAAATGTTTAATACCTTCTTTTCTCACTAAACATTTCCGATAGTTTAAGTGAATTTATTCACAATCTTAAAGTTGTTGTTCCACATTCTGCTGATTGCGGAATAAAAAAATCCTGCATATCAATACAGGAATTACAATCAAACTTTGTTTTAAATTATCGAACTTTTTTACAAATTATCAGACTTTATTTTAAATCAACATATTGAATTAAAGCCATACTAAGAAATCACCTTCTATTTTCTATTTCGCGTATGCTTGAATTATAGTGTGACAATGATTGGACCATTTTTAGTAAGGATGATCGTATGTTCCAATTGAGCTACATAGCTTTTTTCTGTAGCATAGGTCCAGCCGTCTTCTTTTTGGAATACTTCTTCTTCAAAGGTTGAGATGAATGGTTCGAATGCGATAACCATCCCTTCCTTTAACAATTCATCATCCCATGGATCATTATAGTTATAAATATGTTCAGGTGCTTCGTGTAATGTACGTCCAACACCATGTCCTGTAAGATTTTTGATAACAGTTAATTCATGCTGTTTTGCTTTTTGGAATACCGCTTTTCCGATTCCACTTTTATTGGAACCAGGTTTTGCTTTTTTAAGACCTGCTTCAAATGCTTCTTTAGCAACGTCGCATATTTTCGTTAACACTTCTTCTCCTTCGCCTACTACAAACGAGATTCCTGTATCTGCGAAGTAACCGTTCTTTGAACCTGAAACATCTACATTTACTAGATCCCCTTCACGTATTACCCGATGCCCCGGAATACCATGTGCTACTTCTTCATTAACACTAATACAAGTATAGCCAGGAAAATTATATTCACTTTTTGGACCTGAAACTGCGCCTTCTTTCTTAAAAAGCTCTCCGGCAATATCATCAAGTTCTTTAGTCGTTATTCCAGGAATAGTTCTTTTCACCAACTCATCTCTAATAGAGGCTATAATTTTGCCAATTTCCTTCAAACCATTAAAATCTTCTTCAGTTTTTGCAATCATCGTATATCCTCACTTATTTGATTAGTATTTTAATTAAATTCTAGCATAAAACGTGTGCTTTGCTGAACATGACAGGTACACACTTAAATTACCCTTACTTAATTAGTAAGCTCCTGCTTAAAGAATACAAACATTTTAAAGATGTACAACCAACATCTGTATGCAACAAAAGTAGTTTTTTTGTAACAAAACAAGAAAATATATCCATTACATCATATGATTGTTATTCTTGTAATTAGAAAGGAGGCAAATATGAAATTAAACTTTATTTGGGATAAGGAACGTGCCATTGATGAAGTTGAGATTATAGCAAATCCAGTTAATAAAGAGAAGCTATTTTCACTTAAAGATGGATTAAGTTCAAACACCACTTTACATGTTCAGAATCCTAAGAACCATAGAAAACTTACTATAGATATTCAACAAGTTGAAGTGATTCACTCTCTAGGACACTTATCTAAACTAGCTTTAGTTAATAATGAAGAATATCTGCTACAGAAGCGACTAAAAGAGTTACGAGCATTAGAGGCAAATGGACTTTATAGAATAAACAATTCAACTATTTTAAACCTCTCTCAAGTTACATCTTTTAGGTCTGGTGACTTTGCAAGATTAGAGGTATTTACAAAAAGCAATAAAAAATATTTAGTTAGTAGGCATTATGCAAAATTGATAAAGGAGAGATTAGCATGATAACTCATTTAAGACAAAGTTTTACCCAAACAGCATTAGGAAGTATTTTATGGGTGTTTTTATTAAGTACGATCGTATATCAAGGGCTGGATATACCATTTCATTATGTGTGGAATTTAATTTCGATCGGTGTGATTTCAGGAATAATATTCGGTATTATTTACCCTTATTTATGGGGGTATGCAACTTTTAAGGCACAAACGAATATTATCTTGAGTACATTAATAAATTCATTTGGTAGTTTATTAGCTGTATATTTATTTTCAACTGACATGTTTCATTTAATAAAAGGATATACATTATTATTTATTCTATTAACCTTAGTAGGACATATTATTGCATTTTATTTCTATTCAAAATACCAGAATAAAAAATTAGCAAACACTCTGAATAAATTTTCGAAAAAATAATCTAATCTTCCTTTTTCAATCGTCATTTCTATAAACAATCTCATGACAGAATTCATCTTTCACGAAGAATTCTGTCTAATTTTCCTATCACTTCGGGGAACAACGTTATCCTATCCATTCAACCTTAAAATCCTTTGTAAACTAACGGACCAGTTAGGAAAAGAAGTTTACTAGGAAGATTCTCTTAATCATTAAAATTTAAGTAAAACTTTCCCTTCATAATTACGGCTTTCAATTAATTTATGTGCTGCGGCTGCATCTTTTAAATGAAATATTTCTGCTATCGGGAGTGAAAGCTGTTTTGAATTAAATAGTTCTATTACTTTTTCTGCAACTGGTGCCAATCGTAATGGATTATGTTTTCTAGTTGTACCTAAGCTAAATCCTTTAATATTTCGACAACTACTGTGAACATCACTTGTTTTAATAAGACCTGTTTTCCCACTACTATTTCCAAATTGCACAAGAGTGCCATATAATGCTAAGCAATCTAAGCTCTTGCTTGTAACATCACCAGCGACCGAATCAAAGATAATGTTCGCACCTTGATTATTTGTTATCTTAAATACTTCCTCTACAAATGTTTCATAAGTACAAACAATACTAGCCCCTAATTTCTTTACATAATTTTCTTTGTCTTTCTTACCAACTGTTCCAATAATATGCTGTACACCTGATAATCTAGCTAATTGCACAAGCATCGAACCTACTCCACCAGCAGCACTATGTATCACAATGGTGTCTGTTTTTTTCACTTGTCCAATTTCATGTAAAAGCATATACGATAAGATTGATACAGTCGGCATTGCAGCAGCCTGTTCAAAAGAAAGAGTGTCAGGAATTTTAAACACTAATTTTTCATTTGCACTCACATATTCTGCATATGAACCACCTTTTGGAAAAGCAATAACACGGTCTCCTATTGAAAAAGGTGAATCCGGAGCAACCTCTACAATTGTCCCTGCAGTATCTAAACCCAATATTAAAGGGAAATTTCCTTTTCCTTTATTTCCAATTCTTTTTTTAATATCGGCATAATTCACACTTGTATATGCTACTTTTATTAAACATTCTGCATCTCCAATTTTAGGTATTTCAATTTCCGAATATGAAAGTACATCTGCATCACCAAATTCACTTTGAATGATAGCTTTCATTTTTAATCCCCCTAGTATTTTACCTTTAATGAACGATCTAACTCTAAGTATCTACAGTGCAGTAACCATGATCTGTTGTCTTATTAGTACCGTTTGTAAAAGATCAATTAACATTTCTCCTATTATTCAAACCGCTTTAAATAATTTGGAGAGGACACTTCCCGAATAAAAATTATTGCATCATAGTGATATTGTGGAAAAATAACCATTGGAGAAAGACCCAAAAATCCAGATTCCAATAACCTCCATTTTCTATTGAACCACATTTTTCTATCGGTACTTTGACATTGTACATTCAATGGAAGAAATAAGTCTGATTCTGATGTTTCATAAAGTAATGACTCTAAATGATGATAATGATTTTTTTTCATACTATCTATCTCTAATTCAACACGTAATTGTGTTGCAAATTCACCACTCCCAGCATAAAGACCAATTGCATAAAAGTCTTCAGGGTACTTTCTTTGTAGCCAATACCCAACAGATTTAATTCCTAATAATTTTGCAGTCAGGGGTCGTTTTTTCGTATATGAAAATTGTGAGCCCATACAATGATTTTCTCATTTTTATAGTAGTAATTCATAAGCCATTCTAAATTCTGAAACATATTAAATCCTCTTTGAATTCCAGAGGAAAGATAACCTTTTAAATTCACCTGTAACCATTGCAACCTATTTTGCATCCCCCGTTGAATTAATAGAAGCATCCTTTGTTTTTCGTGATTCGTGCAGTTTTTAAGTTTGATATCTATTAATTTTAATACACCTTCATATTCTTGAATAACAGCCTTCATTCTCTTTTTTAAAGGTTTTGTTACCTTTACCAACATTTCAGAGTCCAATTCAAAATATAGTTCTTCAACTCTTCTGATTGATTCATATAGCTCATAATCCGTATTAATTTTTATCCAATCTAACATATGTTTAGATGTTAAAGGATAAGTAGGCTGGGGATCCATTCCACTTAGTTTTATAGATTGAGCCCATTCCTCAGAAAACAGTGGTTTCATTTCTTCATTATGGTAAATATCCAATAAGCTACTTTGGATTCGTTTCTCAGGGGATTCGTCGCTTAAAAATTGTTTGCACAGAGCTGCTTCTAAAAGTCCGCTTTCAAGTACAACAACGTTAAACCCGTGATATTGATGTAAATAACGGATTACATCATTTTTGATTGTGAAATAGTCCGCTATTCCGTGTGAATTTTCACCAAGAAGAATAATTCGCTTATCTTTTATAAAGCGGTCTATAAATGAAAAGTCATTATTTGTGTTTATTTCAAAAGCAGTTCTTTTAATTTGTTCTTTCCAACGACTTCTCGTATTTTCTCTGAAAAAATTCATCATTTACTTCCCCATTTTAAAATTACTGCATTGTTTAATATTCATGAAATTTACTATAACTCACCTAAATTATTGTATTCTATTATCTTTGTTTATAACTTAAAGTGATAAAGATAAAGGTTCTAACTATTCTCAAAAGCTTAATTTCACGATCCAGTCTTTTTACATATTCATCTATTACTTCATCACGATTCCTACCATCATTTTTCATTCTTTTTGAATTGGGTGTGATTTAATTTATTTGTGCTACGTTATTGAATAAATTGTTAGTCTTCCAACTGTAAATTTATGTTAAAATGAGACTTAGAAAAAGTAATAATATCAAACTTGTTAATAGTGTGTTCATAGAGGGGTAATGAAAATTGAAAAAATTGTCTACGTTAGTTTTAATTTTTGTATTTTTAATAGGCTGTTCAGGAAATAAAGGAAAGTTTGAATTCGTAGGAAATTCCATGCTACCAACTATTAAAAACCAACAAACAGTAATTGTTGATTTGAATTATATGCTATATTGAATCGATTAGATAATCGGTATTATTTATTAGAGTAAAAACTATATGTCCCCTAACATGGAATCTAACTCTTTAAAATTTTCTGCAAGCCATAGCATTTCCTTTGCAAATCGTTTTGGAGGTCCTTTATGCTGATCCATGCTTGAATTTATCCACCATGTACTTTCCATAAACCATAACATTTTTAATGAGCTGATTATGAACCCTTTTTCAAGAAAACGTTGCTCACTGTATCCTTCTATAAATGCCTCAACAAGAGGAACATTAAAGTTATTTTCATCTAAGGCACCTGATATAACTGCTCTTGCAACATCAAGCTGTGGATAGTCATATTTCATTCGATCAAAATCTAAAACAGCACTTACTTTTTTCTCTTCAAACAATAAATTGTCTACCCAGAGATCACGGTGTGCCCAACCCGTTTCATTAAGTTTAAAATCTCCTAAATTTATAGTTTCTGTTACTTTATATTGTGTCTCTAATATCGGTAACAAATCCGATTTGCCAGTATTATTTACATGATTCCAAACAGATTCCCAATGAGTTAAACGCTCCTCACGACTTGGGGGGATAAATTCAGGATAACGCTTACCGCTAAGTGTACCGTCATTTAACAGTTGATGCATATTCCCTGTTACTCGTCCTAAATCATACATTTGATGAACATTTAATTTTCCTGGAGGGATTACAGTCCCCTTACAGTAATCCATTAACATAAAGAGTTCGCCCTTCTCCGATACAATAAGAAACTGACCTTCATGTGAATAAAGCTTAGGACATGGAAGACCTCTACTATGTAATCGCATTTGTTGAGAGAAAGCTAGTAATAATTCTTCATGATGATACAGTTTGTATCTTTCCTTGTTGAATTGCTTGATTAAAAAAACACCAGAATCTGTTGTTATTTTCCACTTTAAATTTAACCAACCACGTTTTATAGGAGTTGCATCTAATACTTTAAATCCAAAATAACAATTACAAGTATTAATAAGATCGTTTAATACCGCTTCTTCTGTTATGACAAAATCCATGTTTCATCTCCTAGAATTTCTTTCTAAATACTTCAATATTTCTTTTCTTTATTGCCACTGCACAATCTGTCCTTAACCGGAAAAAAGCACCTACCTAGTTCCAGCAGTGCTTTTATTGTTGAAAATTATATATATTGCAATATTCCAATTAGGACACCCGTTATGCAATAAACAATTATATTATGCTTGTTGAAATATAAAGTGCCATTAGCGCAAGAGGTGCTTGGGCAATAAACCCTACTACTAGATAGCTTAGAATTCTTATTTTAGTCATTACTCTTTCAGAAATAAGAAACTTAGCCGTAAAAAACGAGTAAGGAATTAAAATCAATGATGATGTAATGATGCCTGGAACATAATCTTTGAAGAAAAAGAATTGCAGTATATGACCGATACCATTTGCTAAAAGAATTCCAGGTACTAAGAATGCAAGGAAAGTAGTTGGTTTCATGCCAATAAACCTGTTGCCATAGAATGCTTTATAACAGCCTATTGAAGCGAAAAGCCATAGTAAAGTAAACGCAAATGAAAATTCCAAAGTTGTTACACTAAAGGGTATTATATTTGAATTTTCTTCAAGAAATTTCTCAACTGTTAGGATCTCTTCAATATCATGAATTAAATACAATGGAGGGAAAAGTATTAAAAACCTTCTAAACTTTGATACATTATATTCTGTATTTGTTTTCATGCTTTTTCCACTTGTCTTTATTTTATTCGATACCAGTGAAGAACCCTCCTTAATAAGACCAATAAAGCTTTTTATCTGTCGTATTAATTAAGGAAAATCCAATTTTTTTTAAAACTCTTTGGGAAGATAAATTATCAGGATCACAAGTTGCTACTATCTTTTTAACATTTGGTTGAGATAATCCCCATTCGACCATCGCTTTTCCAATTTCAGTAGCATATCCTTTCCCTTGGTAGTTTGGCACAATACTATATCCTATATCAATAATCCCCTCTTCGTTTGGTCCACCTTTAAATCCCATATCACCTATAATTGTGTTATCTTTCTTATTAATAATTATTCCTTCCCATTCATTCTCATCAGGAAATCTTTGAAATCTCTCAATCTTATAAGCAAAAAATTGTCTATAGACTTCCATAGGATAACCTTCTGCTATATTATATGGAACGATCTTTTCTAGTTCACTTTTACTTATTGATAAAGCCTCCATCATCTGAACTGTAAAAGTAACTAACTTAAGTCTGTTTGTTTCTACAAATGGCAAAATATATCCCCCCGTGGTTAAAAATTTTGTTTTATATTGTACTTAATCTAAGGTTTAACACAACTAATCATTAAAATCCTTTATTGTCACACAACATAAAAAAGTGTATTACTCGTTCATAAATCTCTTTGTTTGTTGAAGGTCCTTTCATCATCGAATGCCTGTTAGCGAAAGAATATGGTATAAATTATTAATCCTATTATTAATACTAGAATAAGAATACCAGTTCCTTTCCAGCCTAAACCAACAACTAAATCAGACAATCCTCCACCGTGAACACTTCCAACAGAATTTCTTTTTAATTCTTTTTGTCGCATTCTCTCTCTTCTTTTCTCAGGATGTTCTCTTTCTTCACTCATATTGTCCCCTCCCTCTTATAGTTACGAAAAACAACACAAGTAGTTTCATAGTTCTTTATATAACACTTGCACAATTTAGCAGGAAAAATAATATTAAAAATTTTTAATTACGGTTACCAGGAACCTTTATTCCGATCAAGAAAGAAATTATCCCAAATACGATTAAAGTGAAACTAAGAATGCCATACACTCCACCTTCAAATCCCCTGATTTGAGTAATACTTATATAAAAGATAATAATTGCCGCTACACTTAATAGGATTCCAGGCAAGATTCTTATAAACATTGGATAGTCTCGTTTTCCGAAACACCACGCAACCAAAAGAATAATAAGACTTGGTATTAATGCCGCTATAAAAGGTATTAAAAAGAACATAAATTGTCCCCTTTTAAATTTTTTTACAGATTGATTTGTTAAATTAATCTATCAATTCGTTTAAATTTATTTGTTCATAAAGCCCTTCCCATTTTACCATATATATCCTATTTATTATCAGAATTTACTTATGAAATAAAAAAAGAGCATATCCTTATTGAATAAAGAATACGCCTCCCACAGTTGTAGAACATCAAAATTTCACAAAATGTCTTGTAACGTCTTATCAAGAGTGCCAAAGGTAAACGTGTAACCTTCACGTTCTAACCGTTCTGGAAGAACCCACCGACTTTTTAATACCAACTCTGTTTCAGTTTTAATTAGCATTGAGCCAATCTCCAACATCCATTTGGGTGATGGTATACCGAATGGAACATTCATGGTTTTTCTTAGTTCTTGCATCAATTTACGATTACTAACAGGTTGTGGTGAAGAGCAATTAAATACACCACTTAAATCTTCTCTGTCTTTCAAAAAGAGAACGATTTGAAACAAATCCTCGACATGTATCCAACTAAACTTTTGGTTACCCGTTCCCTGAATACCTCCAAGTCCAAATTTCACTAAATTTCGATAAGGTATAATGACTCCGCCGTTTTTACCTAATACAATAGCTATGCGTAATGCGATTTGTCTCGTTTTTGGTAAGTCAAAGGAAAAGAAGGTTTTCTCCCAGTTTGTTGCAACATCCACTGAGAATCCAGAACCAATCTCCCCATTTTCCTCTGTCATGGGACGATCTTCTGCGTGTCGATAAATGGTTGCCGTACTGGAGTTCATCCAAATCTTAGGTGGATTATTACATGCCTGTATAGATTCTCCAAGGATTGTAGTGGTCCTAATCCTTGAATTCATAATTTCATTCTTATTTGCTTCATTGTATCTACAATTCACAGATTTTCCAGCAAGATTAATAAGAAGTTCACTATCCTCTAATGCCCCTATAATCCCTTTTTGATCTTCCCAAGAAATATGTTGTTTTTGCCTTGATATAATAGATACCTTATATCCTAATTCCTTAAATTTTTCATGAAAATATTCACCGATGAAGCCTGTTCCCCCTGCTAAAACTACTTTTTTCATAGTATTACTCCAATCTACTTTAAAATCTCACTAAATCTTATAATTGATTCTTGAATGGCAGTCATTGAAATCTACCTAATATATTTTTTGTATAAAAATGTACATATAACAATTATAAAAGTTATAATTATGGAGAATTTTAAATTCATAAATATAAACTCTGAAAAAGGAGTTGTTTCGACTGAACCCATACCATTTACATCCTTAGTATGTTTTTCCCTTTGTATCAATACTAACATGAAAGAGAATGATATAAAGAATGAGTATATTGCAGTTTTAACTAAAGTCTTTTCCACGTTACCACCCCTAGACATCACTAATCCTCTTCCTAATTTTAACATAACATAGAGTACGTTAGCTTAACTTATGGCTTATTTATGAAAATCCACGTTTTCTTGTTCATGATGAACAATTCTATTGTTGAAGATTGTTGTTAAACTAACTAGCCCTTTAACCCTTAACGACTCATTAATAGTCGATTATGCTCATATCTTAGAAAATAGTATCGATCTCAATTAAATTCCATATTTCCGTAATCAGTTTCCCATCAAGCTTTACTTTTAGAAGTAAGTCTTCCATATCTTTCCCTATCATTTCGCTGTCGGCATCATTGAGTTTCCAGAACATAAATTTACCTGTTCCACAACCTATATAGTATTCTTCCTCTCTGTAAATAAAATGAATCTCTCTTCCCATACTTAAATCTTCAAGAAATTCCTCATACCTATATATCATAAATTTGAATCCCCTTTTTCGACCAAATAAGAAAAGCTGTACACATGACAGCTCTTTCATTAATGCGCTTCTATTGCTGAGCAAAACTTAAGGAATGATCTTTAAAATAGACCAGTTTTTCCATATATTATGTTAACTCCCTAGTTCAATAACAATATCATCTAATACAAATTCTTCTTTCCCCTTACCAGGTTTCTTTGGAATTGGAATTTCTCTATGTTCACCACTTTCGGTTATTTCGACAGCACCAAAATTTTCAGAAGTATATTCCCTAAAGGTGATGTGTGGAGTTATAATCAGTTTCGAAGCTTTTTCGTCTAATTTTTCAAATGTTTTACTCCAACTAATATTATATCCATCACTATCACCTGACCCTCCATTACCTTCACCCGAATAACGATTTCCTAGGTCATCTTTCACTTGTATCTCTACGTCTACGCCATGCCATGTGTTTCTGATCTTCTCAGAAACTATTTGCTCATAATAGACAATAAAGGACATCGGTGTGATAGATATTTCACCAACATTTACTTGTACTCCATTCCCCTCTACGCTATGATCACTTATTTTTTTCGTATTGCTTTCCGTTGCATCTAAAGAAAGTGCAAAACTCCAATTCCCTTTAACTTCTTCCTCCTTTTCTTGATTAGTTATACTTTCAATATTCAAGTTTACTTTTACTTTATCTTCATTCTTAAGATTCATGCTACTAGCCGTTATAAGACCGACATAGTGATTTTCGTCTAACTTTGATATGGTTGAGCTACCTGCCTGTCCTGTTGAGCCCTTTATGTCTAGGTCTCCAAAAATGTAAGGATCATTTCCTAAATCTCGATCACTTTCAATTGAATATGTTACAGACACAGTTTTGCCATCATAAATAGCGTCATTTATCGTAACGCTAATCCCTTTACTTTTTTCTGTTATATTTAACTCAGTAGAATATTCCTTATAATTATCATAGAGGCCAGTTCTTCCGTTATCCAAAAATCTAAAAATGTCTCCTATGACAGGAATATTGCCAGCATAGGCAGGGAAGGTTAATCCGAATGCTGAAGCCGATAAGCCGACGATCATCGCTGCTGCAGTAATATTCCGTTTCCATCCCTTCATTTTTTTCTTCTGATTTAATGATTTTTTTAGCGTCTTTTTTACTCTTGCCTTTTCAAATTCACTAACTTCCATCTCCTCAAATTCATTTTCGTCTATGTCTATATCATTTAATAATTCATAAATATCCTTCACAATATACTACCTCCTAAATTAAGATTCGTAGCTTTGCTATTTAGTTTCTTTTTCCCTCTATAAATTCGATTATCTATCGCAGTATTGGATAGCCCTAGTTTTTTAGATATATCCTCGGTATTTAAACCTAGAAAGAATTTCATAATAAAAATATCTCGATCCATAGGCTCTAAGATATTTAATAACTTGATAAGTTCCGTTTTGTTTTCGACCATAATAAGTTGATCTTCTACTGATTTTTCAGGATTTAAATCCATATAATCTGAGGTGAATTCCACTTTCTTACTAGACTTTCTGTAGTAATCAATCGCTTTAAACTTAGCAATTGCACAAATCCACTTTTTGAAATCTGTCGAATCTCCATGGAATTTCTTTGAATTGTTCCATATTGAAAGAAAAATATCGTTTATACATTCTTCTATGGCTCCTTCATTCTCAACTTGGGATAGAATTTTATATGTTATCCCTTTAATTAGTGGTAAATATTTATCAACTATAAACTCTAATGCGTCTTCTTGCTGCCGTTGTAATCGCTGTATAAAATTTTTATCATTTGACTTCATGTACAATTCCCCTTATTTTTTTGTAAAAGCTTTTACACCTTATACAACGTATTGAAATTGTTTTTCTCTCATATTTACAATAAATAATTTTGTCAGTCCATCATAGTTCCAAAAAAGAAATCAACTACTGAGAATTTCTATTAAAAAGCAAATAGAGGCACTTGTTGAATAATACAAATAAAAAGTCGATTCCATTTGGAAACCGACTTTTTATGCTGAATATGCTTTAAAGTAAAAAAATTTATAAGTTGAAGATACCATTTTTAGAAAATAAATTGTCTAGTTCCTTTAAATGGTCCTTAAATAAATAAGCCTGCCCTATTTCAAGAACAGCGCTTTTATTGTTGGAGATTGTTTCTTTACTTTATTAGTTAAGTGAGTACTAAAATAACCTAAAATATACCAAATAGTGTTATTATAAAAATGTATACTTATTTTGGAGGCTAAACATGATGTTCTCATTAGAAATTCATAATGCAATTTGGCTTTTTTTAGTCATATTTATGTTACATGATTTTGAAGAAATAATTAGTGTTGAAAGTTGGTCTAAGAAAACCTCGAATCTAGTTGAAAGCAATGATAGTCGCCTAAAGAAGTTAATTTGGAGCTTCTGGAATATTAATTCACATTCTTTTGCTAAGAGAGATGTAGTAATATTTTTAGTTGCCTCAACTATCGTGTTCATAAAGGTACAATTCATTGAAAGTGAATGGGTAGCAATCTTATTTATGATTTTTTTGTGTTTTGTATTATTACATAACCTTGTTCATATCTTACAGACCCTTATTTTGAAAACTTATACTCCTGTTCTCTACACGGCAATTGGACTAGTTACACCCTATACTATTTATTTATTTTACAGATTAGTATAGTTTGTCAGCTTTTTTCAGAAAAATAGATACATATCCTTTTTTCAAGAACAGCGCTTTTTGTTGAAGATCCCTATTAAACTAAAATCCAGTTAGTTTAACAAGAAACTCCAGTTATTTAATTTTCATCTGGCTTTTCATCAAGAACCCATTGAATTTCAGCCTCGAAATCTAACTGAAGGACAGGATTGGGAAAACTTCCTGGGACAAACTCTAGGTCTTCTGAAAAACCAAATATGAAATTCTTTATTTCTATAGTATTAGTCTCATTCCATTTGGACGATGTACTCAATTCTCCCTCTAACACTCTGCCTACTAAATGATAATGTCCCGTATATAATCTTCTCATAGTTTCTATGGTTGGGAATTGAGAAAGATGTGCTGGCATAGCAGGGTCGATTCCTAGCTTATTGAATACATCTGCTACTGAAGAATCTAAATGCTTGCAGGCATCGACAAAATTATTGCAGTATAGACAGCTACATACATTTATACCTTCCTTATAGAACTCTCGTGTCTTAATAATATCAACTTCTAATAACCAATTTGCTAATCTAATCTGCTGTAGCACTACAACACCTCTTCCTTTATAAACCCCATTAATATAAATTATCTATTAATATCTTCATCACAAGTCCTTCTTAGACTATCCTGCCCTTTAACTTAATTAAGTAAAGCTGCCACAAATGGCAGCTCTTTCTCTAATGCTCTTTGATTTTGAAAGATTTATTATACTTTGGAACTGCTTATGATTACTCTTAAGGCTAAAAGACCACTGATATACTGGATTTTTTCATCTGAATTAATTAGATTGACTTCTTCTTAACAAACCTCTGAATAGTGTTAAATGAGAAAACGGGTCAACCTCATCTTCACTCGGACTATACATCTCTTTATCATGATAAGGTAGTGTGATTTTTCGCCAATTAATATTATTCTCTGGATCTCCTGGCAAACATGAGATGAACAAATCATACCCTTCACCATCACTTGTTGAAGCACCAAGCCTTCCTTCACCATATTGAATAGCCTTGTCAATTATATCTCTCAATTCTATAAGTGCTGCTTTATTTCCAACTATTATTGCATCATCATGCCAACATTTCTGTCCAAAAATATGTAAAGTAGGAAACTCTATATAACCCCCCTTTTTTTCTGCGATCACTTTTAAGAACTTAGGAATAAGAGTTTCATGAGACATGTCAGTTGTAAAAACATCCAGCTCTGATTGACATTGTCCAAAAATTTCTTCAAATTGCTGAATAAAAGGTGTCACTTCCACAAATAAAATAAGAGCATCCTTAATGAAATATGTACGCACCATCGTATCTTGTTTTTCATAACAAGCAAATGTCACGGTTGGAGACAATTCCTCGTACTCAACCCTTCTAATTTTAAATTGTTTTCTCTTCCCCATGTTAGAGGGTATAGAAATGCTAGTGTCTATACCAACGAATAATGTTGTATGATCCATAAATCTTACCCCTTCATTTTTAAAAAATTCACTAAATTTCCTCTTGATAAATTTCCAACTTTATAGGAATTATTCCTAAAGGTATATTAAACTCCTTAAGACTTTCAATATGTTTAAAGAAATCATCAATACCTTCAAAATCCATAGACCACTCTTCTACCTTTAACTTCTTTAATTCCTTTGTTGGTTTAAATAGAAATTCACAGTGCAGTTGTTCCAAATGAGAATATTCACCTTCTCGATATACACTAAATTAACGTACAAAATCGAAATGAAATAATTTCTCTCCAGTAAAATTATAAATACCACACTGAAATAATAGTTCTCTTTCTTCTTCGCCCTCAACTGACTCTTTTGAAAAAGCTTTAAAAGCTTCCCAGACATTTTTTATATCAACGGTACCTTCGCCAATCTTAGTTTTAAGGTAGCTTTCGGCATTCATAACGGTAATCATAGGATCCCCTCCTCTTTACAATACATCATTTTCAAGGCATGATCGACCTAAAAAATTATTTAATAATAGCATACTTTATTTTTACGTAATTGATTAACAGAAGTAATTAGCTGGCTTTATTTCCCCTTTTAAAATCGCCATTAATAGTTGATTCCCCATGTATTACAGCGTTCTCAATAAATAATTCTGTAAGATCCTTTATATCTTTCTTCACTTCATTCTCATCTCCCAGATTAAGTAGCTAAAAAAGTGAATCCCCATTAGAGTTTGTTAAATTGGTTCTTACCTATAAAATAAGTAATTAAAAAGTGAACTAGCCCAATAGTAAATAACAATATTATAAATATAGGAACGAATATAAATAGAGGTAATACGCTATATTGAATGACCCATAAGACTAATAAAAAGAGCATAATAATACCTAAGTATATGGTAGTTCTAATGTTTCTAACGAGAAGTAGTATAGACATTATTGAACTGAAAAATAAAACTCCACCAGTTAGAAAAAGGACGCTCCTAATCATGTCTAACAGAGGAATATATTCTAGGTCATGTATCGGCAAATTAGCTAAACAAATCGTGAAAGAGAAAAATAATGATAAAAGCAGCCAACTCCAGAAAAAGTACTTTCTCACACGGCACCTCTAACTCAAAAATGATCTTTAATAAAATATATTAATAACCAATGCAGATGTGCATGGAAATATTTTGTATTGTTCATACTCGTGTTTTTATTGTTGAAGATATTAATAAAGGAATTAAAATTGCTACTTAACATGAAAAAGCACTTTCCTTTATTCAAGATAAGCGCTTAATTGCTGAAAATCACTATTTTCTTCTAAAACTAACTTTCCCACTTTGGTTTAAGTGTAATTTTTTACAATCTTATATTAAAATCCTTGCTTCTTGTTTAGTATTGTTTTTAAAGTAAAGCCAATTAACAACCCAGGAATAACACAAAGCATTGGAAACCATACTGGCCCAATAATATTCCAAAAAGTCTCACATGTGCTGAATACATAATTCCAACTGTCACAAGGAATGCTGAACTAACAAAGGGAGGATACGAGTAAGGATTTTTCCCCCACCTGCTTCTTTAAATGCATCCCACATGGCAAAGAAGTATAAACAGGGATAAAACATAAGCCATTGATAATTTGTTTGAGAAACTGTCCCTTCTATATTTCCAATAAAACTCAAACGGATAATTTCATTAAAGTTTGCCATTACGTTTATACCAATTTCTAATCCAATAAATAAAATGCTTTAAGAAGCCGACCATTTAATATTTAAGAAAAGCCAGTTAAGGCAATACTCCACAAAATACTTTCAATTATTTTATCTTTATTTTTCATCTCACTTTTTATCATTTGTTTTTTGCCAAGTCTTCATGGTCTGTTGCTAGAGGGGGCTGTTCCATCCATCCATTGTCTATTAATATATTCATACCGTCCTCAGCTAGTAATCCAATTTCTGCAATCATTTTTGCAAAATCAACTGATAAATCCTTTCTTTGACACATTGACATTGCCTCACCATAATAACCAATGGCAGAAGAAAGTAAGGTAGATATATGAAACATCATAAGCTTATCAGAGAAAGGGGAAATTATTGAATCTGTAACCTCTGTTTCAAATGTTCTAGGGATGTGTAAATTCTCTTCAATTAACATTGAACTTAGCATTTTAAAGTGTTTGTTGCATAGATCCCTAGACCTTTCCATAAATTTTCTAACCTCTTTAGATTTAGCTACTTGACTGAACCCTAATTCTAGGACAGTTTTTGTCAGTGTTTTCTGCAAGTTAAGATAAATACCGCTAATTTCTACTGCACTTATAGGTCTACGTTTACCTAACCAGCCTTTTATAAAATCTTGTTTCTTTATAAACTCAACATTCTGATGATTGTTTAAACTAGGTGGTTTGCTAATAATTCCTTTCTCCGTAAGAACTTTAGTCGCCATATCATGTAATTCCAACGTTTCTGAAATAACACCTTTTAAGTATTTCCTCTGATCCTCTCGAACAACATTACCTATTGCACCTGCATATCTAGTCAGACCATGAACAGCCATGATATGAAGGTAAACAATAATATATGTGTCAGTAAATAAAGGAGGTGCTTCAACAGTAACATCTTCATCTGTAAATCCCTTAGGTGTTGGGTAACCCTCTTTTGCTAAAAAAACTTCAACTTTCTGAAGGTGTCTTTCAGTTAGTGCAAGGGCATATTGTAACACCTGAATAATATCTTTATCCTTAACATGATTAAGAAAATAGAGAAACATACAACGGGCTAAGCTGTCATTTATATATTGTGTCCACAGGTTTGCAAGTTCAGATGCACTTATCTTGTCTTTATGGTCGCTGGTTTCCATTTCTATACCTCCTGTAATTTGTCTAAAATAGTTAATCCGAATGTACCTTTTTTATTATCAAATATATCGGCAGATTTTTTTAAAAAAAGTAATTAAGGAAGCTCCTTTATTCCCTATTGCACTATCCTGCGCAACATCTAGGCTTCCGCTTATTAACTTTAAAGCATTTTCTGATCAACCAGTTTCAATACTACCTTTAATATTTTGAACAAACTCTTCTTTGAAAAACCAACGATAAAACAATCTTGATGAATAATTTGTTAGACCTATAGTTATAAAACTCCAATACCACTTCCATTTTATATATTTAATAAGATTCGTGTACCGTTCTACAAGAACCTCCCCAAATGTAAGTATTCCTGAATGAAAAATGATATAGAAAAATTTCATTAATCTATTCTTATTTTCAGGATAATTCATATTAAAAATTGCACACATAGAAGGATAAATAAAGTATTCAAACGAAAAACTTGATTTGTTGGCTTTACTAAAAAACCTAACTGGATATTTAATAAGTCCCTTTTCAACCACAAGTAAACCAAACACCCACGTGACAGTCTGCTTATATAAAAACGCCAAAATCCCATGCCTTATCTTATCTTTAGGAATAAATCGAAATAGTAGCCCAATAGTCGCTAACCAAAATAACTTTAAGATAACCCTGTCTTTGAAGGCGTGTTTTGATTTACGCATAATAACAATTCCCTTCCAGTCTTTGTACATATATATCAAAAGGAATTTGTTCCTTTAACTGAGTTTTTTAATTAATTTCTTCCAGCACCCTGTCATTGACACAACCTTAAAGCCAAACCAATTCCTTTGCGTTTTTACATTCTCATTCTTTTGTAGTCGATCAAGTAGTCTTTTTACAGAAGAATTATGCTTACAACCTAACTCGCTTAATTCGTATGGTAAATTCACTTCATAAGCAAATAAAAGAAATAAGAGAAACTGGTAGTAGGTGTCACATTATATTTCCTTCCTTTTTCAGTCCACTTATTTCCCTATATACAACGCTCTAATTATTAACTGTATTTGTTGTTTAACCAATAAATTCAAGACATATCACCCTCACTTGTATTTGCAATTACTTACACAAGTGTTATTTTCTTCAATAATTTCCTCCATATTCATTGCGTCCAAATAAGTGAAAATTCCTTTTAAAACAAATGGAGTAGTTCAAAAAAACAAAACATCTTCTCTTTATTGAACAAGGCGCTTCGTTCGAAAATCACTATTTATTTTAAACAGCGTAGCTGAATAAGAACATCTTATAAGGAGCTTTTTATACTTCTTAGTGAAGGATTCTGTTATAATTCACAGCAAGGTAATAAATAATGAAGATTTCACTTACTCTTTCTGGTGGGTTTGCTCTAATTGAGTTAGAGGGTGTCTTTGTTGATCAAGATTTTTGTTCATGAAATATATAAAAAGCTTACCAACAATTTAGAAGGTAAGAGAATAATTAATCATTTATTATTTGCTAAATTATTTACTATGTATTTTGTTTGAATTGTAGAATATACGACACCTAACAAAGTCAATATGATTCCACTTACTAAAGAAGCTTTCTTCTGCTTTCTAAGAGAATATACTGTAAAAAGATAATGTGTTCCTGTGCAAATTATCATAGCAGGTATTAAGAATATAGACTTCATCTCACGCCCTCGCCTTATCAATAATATTCCAAATCCATCAGGTTCTATCCATTTATTCGTAGTTACTTAAAAATCCCTCTCCAACTTTTTAAAGACCTTTTTTCATAAATATTATAAATTTTGGAAATACTACTTACTATAATCATTTTTGGTTGGAGGTTCTTATGAATTATAAAAAGGTAGCTTCTTTATGTATGTTAATTCTCCCTTGGGTAAGTGTGCCTCTTTTAGGTAAAAAATCTTTTGTCCGTTATTTACCTCCTGCGACCTTTGCGAGCTTATCTATGATTATTCTTAGCCTAATTGCAAATAGGAATAATTGGTGGAAAAATAGGAACCCATTATTTCCAAAAACCCCCATAGATTTCACATATATTTTAGGAGCTCATTTTGTGACGACACTATGGGTATTCACACTAACATTTGGGTCATTTCCTTTATATTTAATAACAAACATAATTCTAGATTGTATTAACGCTTTCCCTTTTGCAGGCTTATGGAAAAGACTTGGCTTTTTTAAATTTAAAAGAATGAGCCCCTCCATTTATTGGCTTATAACAGTACTTTTAGCAATCTTCCTATATTTTTATCAGCACACCCTTGAAAAAGTTGTTTTTAACACAAATTCTTCAGGATATTAAGTCCCTATATTTATAAGTTGTAAGGATATATTTCATATTTCCTTACTTTTTTATTTCTACTTCGCTTTTTAAGCGAAATCTACAGTATGAATGGTCTTCAAATTTTTTTTATCTCCTCTACATACCTTGTATTAGGGGGTGTTTAAAATAAAAGCAAGAAGCATTTTTGCATGTATCGGTATCTCTTTAGTGACTTATGCCCTATTGGATTTTAACGATGAAACTCAAGTCTTTCACAATGTAATTTGTTCTTTTTTAGGTCTTATAACATTGGGTTTGAGCCACAGATTTCTAAAATAAACAGAGTTAATTGCTAATCATTTATGACGCATTTTAGGTCTACTACGTAATAAAAGAGTTACTCTACATTATAACCTTTAACATGAAAAAGCTCTTATCTGTTCAAGTAACGGGTTCGGTTTCCGAATACAAAAACTAAATTAGCAAGCTAATAAGCAGTCCTATTCGCTACTGAATAAGACTGCTTATTTTTATTGATATATATGGGGTTTAATTAAATGGAAGGTAACTAGGCCCAGAATTCCGAACCACTTTTAATATGGTGACATAAGTATTTGTCAGCATAAAAATTCGCAAGCTCATTGCTATTCCAAATGGTGTGCTAAAAATGATTTTAACTACCAGGGGGGATGATAGGCGGATAAATAAAGCAGATTATCCTTAATTGAGTAACCAATAGTATATAAATAAGCGGAGTTTTTCCGGTTAGAATGAAGAATGGAAATCAGTTTGGAGATATAAGCGGAATTTCTCCGGTTAAGCAATGTAAAATGGTCCATTTTTGTCTTTTTCGATTAAATAGGCGGAATCTTTCCGTCTATTTAATCTATTTTTCATGTTATTTTCTCAATAAGGGGAATTTCTCCGCTTATTTAGTAGCTTATTTCCTGGCGATTCTTGAAGTTTTATAAATTGCTTAATCGGGTACTAATCTTGTATAAAAAATGCTTGGAGCATCTCCAAGCATTTTTCTTTGCTGATTTACTTGTTATAATGCTTTTTAATCATAGTGCGAATTACTATACGAAAAGCAATGTTAATTTGTATTTTGTACTTCAAAACAGAACCTGTTACTGTTCAAGATAAGTGCTTTAAATTGTTAAAGATCATTATTAAACTAAAGCGCATTGTTTTGCTGAGGATTGTACTTGAACTAAACAACCCTTTAGCTGAATAAAACCATTTATTTCTTACATTTAGGAATTCAGTCCCCCCACAATATGGCCTTGTAGTAAAATTCGTTAAATTCGTAATCCTCTCCAGATACTACAACATTATTTCCTAATTAAAGAGGTCCATTAACAACTCATAGAAAAAATAGTCTAATTTAAATTCAATCGATGGTCGTATTAAACATACTTTATGAAGTTTATCTAATTGGTAATACCTATAATTGAATGAATATGTCATATAAGTGAACACAAAAGGAGGAAAAAAATGATTATGTTTTTACATGATATTTATTTACTAATAAATTAATATCATAGATGCGATGATACTAACCGAAAAAAATATATTAAAAATGAGATATTGATTTTAAGCAGAGTAATTAAACAATAAGACTTTGCTTCATAAACGTATAAATGAATTCCAAACACACAAGATAAAGATAAATGATGAGTTATGTGATTGGAGTGCATATTTTATGAATAAATTTTTTATGTTTTCTTCATTAGTTCTTCCTTGGTTAACCTTATTTTTTACAAATTCAATAAATAGAAAAAAGTATATGCCAGTAACTATCTTCACTTCACTATTAATGACAATTATTTTTCAAATAGCTTATACATATAAATGGTGGACAATTCAAGAACAAATTGTTCCCTGGGGCTATATGATTGATGTTAGTTTTGCATATGGCATATTTACTGTTGGAACTTTTTGGATCTTTAGTTACACTTCACACAATTTCATTTTGTACGTAATTGTTAATTTTATAGCTGATTCATTCATGGCATATATTGCACTCCCATTATTAGGCGTACTAGGTATAGCGAAATACGAGAATATCTCTCCTACGCAATATTTATTTGTAATGTTTGCGCTGTCTTTTATTATTTATGGTTACCATCAGTGGCAAAAGAAAATTTTTGTAGATAATTAGCTTTTGTCCATTTTAATCAATATGTGCTTATAATACTAAAGCAAGAGTAAGCTATTGATGTTCTCTTGAATACATGGTGATCTTTAATCTTCAAAAATTACTTCGCCACAAATCATCTTTACTTTCCTCTGACACTATTTTCTTTTCAGTAGGTAATGGTTTTTACTTGACTGAGTTTAAGTCACCCCTCATTCATTTTTACGCGAATTGCGCATTAACTACATATCTTCTTTTCTTTTTGTAATACTCCAATGCACGACAGACCATAATGCTTCAAATTGAATATCAATACACTTATCCCTAAACCTCTAATCTTACTTTGAGCTGCATCTGTTAATAAAAAAAACAATGGTGTTTCCAGCTTCTTCAGTCTATGAGATCTGTTCTTAAGGGTAATTTAATCTATTATTACTTTTAAACAATCTTTGAGATGCATTATCAGCTCATGTTTCATTGAGTGTCAATGGGTTCATCTCTTACTTCGACCTCTAGAATTGAATTGCAAAATTCAAATTATATTGTTTTAATTTGCTCTACCATTGTCCCATTGGTCCTGATGAATTACTCTTAACTATAATAATAAAAGAACTGGGACAGTTAACCTGTCCCACTCTACGGAACGTTTGTTGCCATTGATTATATTAACCTCTAAGATGAACATAGAGCAGGAGGAGAAAATATGGATAATAGTAAAGTTGGTAACTTAATTTACAATTTACGGAAGGAAAAAGGATTAACACAGAAACAGTTAGCTGATTCAATGAACATTTCTGATCGAACGATTTCAAAATGGGAGCGTGGATATGGTTGTCCAGATGTTACTCTTTTACCAAGTTTGTCTTCAATCTTAGGGGTAAATATTGAAAATATTTTAGAAGGTGAATTAGCATCGAATGATTTTGTAGGAGGAAATATGAAAAGATCGAATTATTTTGTATGTCCCTCATGTCATAATATTGTATTAGCAACTGGGGATATAGACATTTCTTGCTGCGGGAGAAAGGTAGAACGATTAGTAGAAAAAAAAGCAACAGACGAAGAAAAATTATCAATAACCGAAATTGATTCTGAGTTGTTTATTTCAAGTGACCATCCAATGACAAAAGATCATTATATTTCATTTATTGCCCTTGCTACTGGGGATTCAGTACAGATTATGAAACAATATCCTGAATGGGGTTTACAAACACATCTTCCGAAACATAAACATGGAAAACTGCTATGGTTTGATACACAATTTGGGTTATATTATCAACTAATCTAAATAAGTATTTTCAATTATTCTGTCTCAGTTTTTTATCTCATCTTTGACATGGGATATTTACGGAAATCCACACGGCCAACGACTTTTCTTTTTATACTTGTTTTTGTTACATGTCTCAAATGAAGTTTTAAAAAAATACAGTCGTTGGTCAAGCATTTGAAGTATTCTTGGTTAAGAAAGACCTTGCATCGTACATTCGTATTTCATTTAAATACTTCACACCAGAATGTGTAATTCATTAAAGACACATCTGTTTTGAACTTGTGTATACTTTTTAAAGTGGTTAATGTTTTTACTACTTCTCTTAAAGTTTCCTCACATGTTTGATCCTTGGAATCTTGTATTTGTTTCCTTGCAAATAAAAGTAAATGCTTTGTTTCGATTCTATGTATTTTTCTGATATTCGTATAAATAGTTAAAAAGATAAGGAAATTCTCAATTCTCCTTAAAGCTAGTTGTTTATTAGGGTAATTGATTGAATCAAATAAAAGTATGTATTGATTAGATAATGATTGATAACGTGTAGAATCTTTAGTAATAATAAAAAGGTCATTTTGTTGGATATCCATTTAGTCCTCCCATCTTTATATTGATAATAAGATCACTGCAAGATTTATTGAAAAAAGTACATCTAAAACAAATATTTTAAATATTACTTTAATCGATACCTTTGATTTATACAACACTTTTTTGGGAGAATTTGATCGTTGTTTTTTCATTATAAAAACATACATATTCTTTTAGTTAGTTCTGTTATCTATTCATTTTCTAACTTATGTTTCTATTTTTCTATCTAACCCCCTACTATATCCTTTTCCCCGAGGCATCAAAAGTGATTCCACCAATTCCATTTTCTCCTATAGAATATGATTTGATAGAAATAAAAAAAGTCAATTCGGTCACCTCAGATAATGACCAAATTGACTTATTTTCTTTTTATACGAATTCTTACTCTTTAGTTTGATATATCAACCACAGTAGTCTTAACTTCGTTTGAAGAATTGTTTTCTTGCTTTCTCCAGAACCATGTAAGAACTATTCCCAGTGATAGTATCACAGTAGCAAAGTAGTATGGATAGTTAATATCTATATCAAATAATATTCCCCCCAGAATTGGACCACTAATGTTCGCTAGACTTGTAAACGTGGAGTTCATTCCACCAACGAAACCTTGTTCGTCCCCTGCGATATTTGAAAGGTAGGAAGTCACTGCAGGTCTGAATAAATCGAATCCTACAAAAACAATAAATGTAACAAGTAAAATAGAAAAATACGAAGAAACAACAGTCATTAAAAAGACAAGTAATCCCGATAATAGTAAACTATAACGAATCAGTTTAATTTCTCCCCATACTCGTGTAAGCCGGTCAAACAATACGACTTGTGAAATAGCACCAAAAATGGCCCCACCGGTAATAACAATCGCTATATCAGATGGTGTAAATTGAAACTTATGGTCTACAAATAAACTAAAGAACGATTCAAAAGCTGCTAAACCAAATGAGGCAATAAAAATTAAAATAAAAGCGAAAAAATATTTTGGCTCCATCATACGACTGAACCCATTTTTTCCACTTTCGGTATGTTCATTTGTTTTTATCGCACGATGTGGCTCAGATATAAATATAATCGTTAGTATTCCAGCGATTGTACCTAGTGCACCAGCAAAGAAGAATGGTATTCGTGTACCGAATTCCGCTAAAAATCCACCGATACCAGGTCCAATAATAAACCCTGTGCTAATCGCAGCCGACATATAGCCTAGTGCTTTTGGGCGAGTTTCCAAGTTTGTCATATCAGCAATGAAAGCTGTAACCCCTGGCATAATGAATGCTGCACTTATTCCACCTAAAATTCGAGAAATAAATAACACTTCTATTTCTTTTCCAAGTCCAAATAATAACTCTGATAAGCCGAAAATAAATAAGCCAAGTACAATCATAATTTTTCTTCCAAATTTATCTACTGCTTTCCCAGCAAATGGTGAAACAATCAACTGCGCAATTGCGAAAGCAGCTGTTAGATAGCCAACTGTCTTTCCATTTATCCCTAATTCATTCATTAGTGTAGGTAAAACGGGAATAACAAGACCAATCCCCATAAAGGCTATAAATAAATTCAATAATAATAGCCCTAACGTAATTTTATTATTCTTCATTTCGTATTTTCTCCTTCACGTTGA
The DNA here is from genome assembly GCF_003667825.1 of Metabacillus litoralis. NCBI lineage: Bacteria > Bacillati > Bacillota > Bacilli > Caryophanales > Bacillaceae > Metabacillus > Metabacillus litoralis. The sequence continues at coordinate 1,572,508 of NZ_CP033043.1, forward strand.
CCTAAAATCAAACGTATTCACTTGATTTCATTACTGTTTATATCCTAATCTATATAGTAACTATATAGTCAAGGGTGATGATTTGAAAGTGAATAAAATAAATACGAAATATTTAACGACAGGTGCATTCGCAAAGCTTTGCAAAGTAAATAAACAAACACTCTTTTACTACGATCAAATTGGCCTTCTTTCTCCCGTATTTAAAAATGAAAAAGGCTATCGTTTTTATTCAATGAATCAAATTGAATTATTCTTTGTTATTGATTTATTAAAAGAGCTCGGCATGTCGCTAAATGATATTCAACAATATACGCAAAATAAATCTCCTGAAAGCTTTTTGACTTTAATGTATCAAAAAAGAGAAGAGATTGTGAAAAAACGACAGGAAATTGAAAGGAAGGAAAAACTCATTGAAACAAAAATCTCATTAATGGAAGAGGCCTCACAACTTGATTTTCAACAAATTACACTTGAACATTTCCCAGAAGCAACACTTTATTTAAGCAGAAAAATGAAAAATAATACGGATGAGGAATTTGTAGAGGTTATTTCTGATTTTATTGATGAATTAAACGAGTTACAGCTTGATACGGGATATCCTATAGGTGTTATAACAAATCGGGAGCAAGTCTTAAAAGGAGAATTCTCAAAGTATAGCTATTTATACATTGAACAACCACAACCTAAGGAAGGATATTCATACTTCCAGGCTGTGAAGGGTTATTTTCTCGTTGGCTATCATATTGGAGATGAACTAACCATACATAATACCTACAAAAGGCTTTTTTCAGAAATGGAGCGTTTGGAATTAACATTAGGAGATTATGTATTTGAAGAGTATATTTATGACACAGTTGTAAAGAACCAAAAGGAACATTACGTTACAAAAATTATGATGCAGGTGGATGAGCGCTTTCCCGTTCTTGAACTGCACCCCGATTGTTGAATAAAAAAGGATAGTAGGGTTCCTCCAACTATCCTTTAATTTGTATTAGAATCATCCTAGCAAAGATATTCAACTTCTAGGAAGGATGTAATATTCTTTGTAGAAATCTCTTTGTTCTTTCTTCTTTTGGAGCTTTGAGCACTTCATCTGGCGTTCCTTGCTCAACTATGTAGCCGCCGTCCATGAATAACACTTTATCCGAAACTTCACTTGCAAATTGGATCTCATGTGTTACGATCATCATCGTCCAGTTTTCCTTTGCTAAGTCTTTCATAACACTTAACACTTCACCTATTAATTCTGGATCGAGTGCAGATGTTGGCTCATCAAATAGCATTAGTTCAGGCTTAAGGGCTAGCGCTCTTGCAATTCCTACCCGTTGCTGTTGTCCCCCAGATAATTGATGCGGATAAAAATTTAGCTTATCTTCTAACCCGACCTTTTCTAAAAGAACCTTTGCTTCTTCTATGACCTCAGTTTTTTTTCGTTTTTGAACAATTAATGGACCTTCCATTACATTTTCAAGTGCCGTTTTGTGTGGAAAAAGGTTATATGATTGAAAGACCATTCCTGATTTTCTACTAAGCTTGACCATATCCTTTTTATCTAATTTTAGACCAAAATCGAGTGTTAGACCATCATCAAAAGTATATTTTCCTTTATCAGGTAGCTCGAGTCCATTAAAACATCGAAGTAATGTTGTTTTACCTGACCCAGAAGGTCCGATAATGGATACCACTTCTCCTTTTTGCACATCAACATCAACATTTTTTAATACATGGTTATCTCCAAATGATTTTGCCAAACCCTTTATCGATAAAAACATGACTCTCCCTCCTTTCTATCTAGCGACATATCGATTAAGACGCTTTTCGATCACAACTTGAACTAAAGATAAGATAAAACAGATCACCCAATAGATAAGGGCAGCTTCTACATATAAAAGTAAAAAGTCATACGTTCTAGCAGCGATTTCTTGAGCTTTTCGAAATAATTCTGCCACTAATACTAAGGATGCTAAAGAGGTGTCCTTTACTAAACTTATGAATGAATTTGATAATGGCGGAACTGAAACTCTTGCTGCCTGAGGAAGAATAATTCTCCTAAGAGCAGTCCATCTTGACATGCCAATTGTATGAGCAGCCTCCCATTGACCTTTTGGGATTGAAAGAATAGAAGCACGAATAATTTCGGAACCATATGCACCAACGTTTAATATAAAAGCAATAACAGCACTTATAAAAGGATCAAGATTTACTCCAATGTTTGGTAGTCCATAAAAAATGATAAATAATTGCACGAGTAAGGGTGTGCCTCTAATGGCTGACACAAAAATAATTGAAGGAAGTTGTATAATACGTGTTTTGGATAAGCGCATCATTGCCAAAATCAAGGCTAAAATTAATCCACCTACAAATGAAATGAGTGTAAGCGGAATAGTATACTGTATCGCTCCCGAAAGCATCGGGAGAAGAGAGTTGGAAAATAACTCCCATCCTCCCATCTCTGCTGTTATGGTATTATTTTGTAGAAACATCTTCACCAAACCATTCTTGGGAAATTTTCGTTAATGTTCCATCTTCTTTCATTGCAGCTAGCTGTTCATTAACAGCCTCAACTAATTCTTCATTTCCTTTATTAAATGTAAAAGCCATCTCTGATACATCGTCAGATTCAGCAACAATTTTTACATCTTTATCATTTTGATTTTTCATATAATCAAGGACGGCCAATTTATCATTTACTGTTACATCGGCTCTTCCTTGCTTAATTAGTTGGATAGATTGCGCAAGACCTTCAACCCCAACAAGCTCTGCTCCGTTTTCTTCAGCAATCGCACCATAGTTACTTGTTAACGATTGAGCAGATTTTTTCCCTTCCAAATCTTCAAATGAAGTAATATCATCTGTTTCGGTAGGTGTAACAATAACGGAAGATGAATATGTATATGGTGTTGAAAAATCATAATTTGCTAAACGGTCTTCATTGATCCCAACTTGGTTCGCGATAAGATCAAAACGTTTCGAATTTAATCCGGCAAACATAGAATCCCACTGTGTTTCCATAAATTCAACTTCTGCTCCCATACGTTTTGCAACTTCTTTTATGACTTCAACATCATAACCAGTTAGTTCTCCTTCTTCATTATGGAAAGTAAATGGCGCATATGTACCTTCTGTTCCAACAGTCAGTTTTTCTATTTTCGCGTTCCCTTGCTCTTGTTCTGTTGCATTTTCATTGCTTTCTTCTTGATTTGTACCACAAGCGGCAATCATCAAAACGAATAGTGACATCATTACACTTAATGCTAGTTTCTTCATAAGAAACCCTCCTAATAATCTATATTTTCTTTTCAATTGCTATTTAACACATATTCTTCCCATTAACTCATCCTACCAACATATAAAGAGAAATTATTTCTTGTCCTAAGTAATTATTTACAATGCCACACCATTATGCTCAAATCAACTAATAAGAATCGTATTTCCTTAAGTTTAAATATTTTGATTTTTCTTGAGACAGGGGGACAGGTTCGTTGTCCCGACGGGACACGGAACCTGTCCCCCCTGTCTTTCATACATTCACAGCCATGCGACCAAGTGGCCCGTTTTCATCGATTAGATCTTGAATGTCATATACGGAAATCGGGAACATTGGAAAGCCGTACACATATGGAGTGATTTCATATAATTGGAAATAAATGACAAGAGCTTTATCAGCTATATAAAAGTCTTGATTAGGCTGAATCTTAGTGAATTCGTTCAGCAGAGGAAGATCGCGTTGTTTGATTTGCAACTTGATGATATCTGAGAGCCTTTTGACATAGTCTACTCCTGGTTTGAATAAGTCTTTGAGCTCGCACTTTTTCCCTTTCTTCAGATCAAAGGTTAATGATTTTAAATAGGTCATACCGTGGGCTGCGTGGAAGTGATACGTATAATTAGAAAGTAATAAACTCAATACTTGGCGTTGATTATTTTTTATTTCATAAGACCCTAGCATCTCTTCTACAGTTGTTGGCATATGTCCAACTTGCTTGTTAATAAGCTGTTGTGTTTCAACCACAATCACGTGATTAATATACCGCTGAAGCTGTTGATTTGTCATATTGGTCACTTTTGGATAATAAACGGTTTGCTTTGTTCCTTTACTAATTGTTAATGTTTTAATATCAACTGGGAACGTATAATGCATTTGGATATCCACCTTTTTTAACTCCATTGTATGCAAGATGCCTAGGTGTTGTTATGGGTCCTTTTTTACTCTCAAAGTTATGTCTTTGGCGAACAAGTTCTACCAATTGTAAAATAATACCTCAATTAGTAAATATAAATTCGTGGTAAAATGAGGTAAGATATGACGAAGGATGAGAGTAATGATGAGAATGGCAGAAGATATAAACTTCCCAAATGAAATTTACTATTCTTTATTTAAAAATAATCAAGATGCATGTTACGGAATGGATCTTATGGGTAATTTTATTCTTTATAATGATGCATTTTTAGAACTATCAGGTTACAAAAATGAGGATTTGGTTGGAAAATCCTTTAAAGAATTTGTTAGAGAACCTGATCTTGCCACTACAGAGAACCATTTTATAGCCGCTCTAAATGGGAAAAGAACAAGGTTTGAAACATCTATAAACCATAAAAATGGACAAGTGGTTCATTTACAAGTTACGAATATTCCAATCATACATGATGGTAATGTAAAAGGTCTTGTCTGTAGTGCAAAGGATATGACCGATGAAAAGAGAACGAGGAAACTATTAGACGGCCAAAATACAATTTTAGAAATGATCGCAAAAGGCCACAATTTAAATGAAGTGTTATCCTCCCTTGTGCTGTTAATGGAAGATGTTTTAGATGGTGGTCTTTGTTCAATATTATTAATGGATCATTCACTTGGAATCCTTAGAAAAGGAACGGCGGTTAATTTACCAAGCGAATATAATGATTATATTAATCTTGGTGTGACAGTTGGTCCGACTAGTGGATCTTGTGGAAAAGCTGCCTTTACCCAGCTTCCTGTTGTAGTTGAAGATATTGAGAAAGATAGTCTTTGGAACGAGCATAGAGAAATTGCATTGAAGCATAACCTAAGAGCATGTTGGTCATATCCGGTATTAGATAACCAGTCTAGGACTTTAGGAACATTTGCTGTTTATTATCCTGAAGCGAGGAAACCAAATCAAATCGATATGATGGTCATTGAAAAGGCCACTTATTTAACAAGCTTAGCCCTTCAACATTATGAATCAGAAAAGAAGATTAATTTTATGGCATATCATGATGAATTAACAGCTCTTCCGAATCGTCGACTATTTGATATCAAAGCCTCTCAGGCTCTCGGGAACAATAAAGAGAACCTAGCCTTTTTATTTATTGACTTGGATCGATTTAAAGTAATAAATGACACTTTAGGTCATAATATTGGGGACCTTTTGTTAAGGGAAGTCGCCCAACGAATAACATCATGTATCCGTCGGAATGATACAGCAGCGCGGCAAGGAGGAGATGAATTTATTATTCTCCTTGACAATATAATGAAAAATGAAGTCACAAAAATATCAAATCGTATTCTTCATACATTATCCGCTCCCTTTTATATACAAGGAAAAGAAATATTTGTTACTCCAAGTATAGGAATTAGTATGTATCCAGAAGATGGTCGTAATGAAGGTGAGTTACTTAGAAAATCTGATGTTGCTATGTACCAAGCCAAAAAAGATGGCAGAAATACATTTAGATTTTATGATTTAAATATGGATAAGGAACAAGTAGAACAGCTCAAGATCGAAAATGAATTACGAAAAGCACTTTATCGAAATGAGTTATCTCTTTCTTTTCAACCAATTGTTGATACAAAGTCTACTAAAGTGGTTGCTGTTGAAGCATTGCTCCGTTGGCAACATCATTTAATGGGGAACATTCCACCAGGCAAATTTATACCAATCGCTGAAGAAAATGGTCTTATCATTCCGATTGGCCAATGGGTTATTGAAAATGCATGTCGTCACTTAAGCGTTTTAGACTTAAATGGATATAGCCATATAAGTATTTCTATTAACCTTTCCATTCGTCAGTTCTATCAGCCTAATCTTGTCGCAATGGTCGCTAGCATTATAAAAGAAACGGAAGTAAACCCAGCGAGGCTAAATTTCGAAATTACTGAGAGTATGACAGCTGACGTTCACCTTACCTCCACTACACTTAATGAGTTAAAAGCTTTAGGCGTATCTATTTCAATTGATGATTTTGGAACTGGTTATAGTTCCCTTAGTTATTTGAGATCATTTCCTATCAATACTCTAAAAATTGATCGCTCTTTTATAAAAAATATTCCACAAAATAAAGAGGATCAAGATATTGCAACAATGATTATCTACATGGCACATAAACTTGGCCTAAAAGTTATTGGAGAAGGTGTCGAAACCTCTGAACAAACAGAATTTCTGCTTAAAAATGGATGTGACATGATGCAAGGTTATTACTTCAGCCCTCCTCTTACTGAAAAAGAACTTTTCTTCTATTTGGATGAAAACTAGATCTGACGAGGGGACAGGTCCGTTGTCTCATTGAGACACGGTACCTGTCCCCATTTGCTTTCATACAGCTTTTCAAAAATCTCAATACATTGAAAAAAAGCCTTATCATAGGTTTCATCATTTTTAACAGTCCACGAGGTTGCTAATACGGTGTGGCAATACCCCCAAAGCAGAAGCCTTTTTTTATTTAAATTTAGTTCCTTAGTGAAAATGTCTACTCTTTTTTCAATAACTTCATACATTCTTTGATCTGGAAGCTTGTTTAATAAAAATTGAATGAGATCATATTCGATTTCACCGATTAACCCCTTTGGATCAATGGCTACCCATTCTCTCTCTTGACAAGCAAGTATATTATAATGATGAAAATCACCATGAAGGAGAAAATGTTGTTTTGCAGTTGCATTCAGGTATGTAAATATACTCAATGCTTTTTCTAAAGTTTGCTGAGAAATAGGACCAATTCCCTTTTTATGGTTATTAACAATTTCTCGAAGATTTTCTTCCCTGTCTTTAGTTGTACCAATCCTTGAGTGAACAGGTGAAGGGAAAATTAGATTTTTTAATACAGAGGCAGCTATTCTACAAGACTCCTCATCATCTTCTACTTCTGCTAATGTAAATCCAGGTGATAGTTTTTCTAGCAGAATTATTCCGTGTTCTTTGTCACAGTCAATCAGCTGGACCATTTTTTTCTTTTCCTTTCCAAACAATTGAAGTGCTTCTAGCTCACTAAAATAACCCTCTTCAGGAATACATATTTTCACGACTACCTCTGACTCTTTCGTTATTGCGGGAGCAACATAATTAATTGACAAAGAATAAGGATCTTTTATCTTTATGGACCATCTTTGTTCGCAATAATGAATTACTTTTGGCAAATTTTTTAGCCATGCTTCACCTTGCTCTTTAAAATATTTCTTTACTGTTTGAACAAAGTGCTTTTGTAGATTCATATAAATATCCCCCTTATAAGGAAGTAAAGCTTAACAAAAATAATAGACTCCTATGCCAATAAAAAGGAGTCTATATAAATTTATTAGGTGTTTTTTTATTCAGTAACCGCTGTTTGGAATGATTTTATTTCTGTTCCTAAATCTAATGTTAAATTCAACATCCCGTTCCCTTGATAACGTCGACTATAACTTAAAGAAAGAGTTCTTTTTATCAGTTGAGCGTATATTTCAGCCTCTGTTAGAGGACGGTCAAACTCTTTTTCACATTGTTCAATGATAAGAGCAACAGCTCCGGAAACATGTGGGGTTGCCATTGAAGTTCCTGATAAGACGGCAAATTCGTTATTAAGATAGGTTGATAGAATTTCTTCACCAGGGGCAACGAGATCAATCGCTCTATTTGTATTACTAAAATCTGAAATTTCCTTTTGCAAATTCACTGAACCTACTTGTACAACTTCTGGATATGCACCTGGGTAGGCAAACTCATCAGTCTCATAGCTTCCATCCCCTTCATTGCCGGCAGCACAAACAACAAGAATTTCTTGGTTGATTGCCTCCTGAACTGCTTTATGAAGATCATGATCATCCTCTCTCCCACCTAATGACATGCTGATGACTCTTACACGCTCACCATTAGGTCCACGCCATTTTGTCGCATAACGAATGCCGTCTGTCACCCATTTTGTTTCTCCATAGCCTTGGCCTGAGAGCACCTTCAAAACAAGGAGCATTGCTTTAGGTGCAACACCAACTACACCTCGATCGTTTTCTTCCGCACAAATCGTTCCACATACATGAGTACCATGGCCATTATAATCTTTTATGTTTTTAGGGTCTCCTTCATCATCTGTTGTAAAATTATAACCATCAATAACTTGATTTTGAAGCTCGAAATGACTGGAATCACATCCTGTATCAAGAACAGCTATTACATTTCCATGACCAAAATAACCTTGCTCCCAAGCAGTAGGAGCACCAATTAATTCAATACCCGGTGGAATAATTTTTGTTTCTTTTAATACAGTTTGTATGGTGAAAGGAATTAATCCAACTTTACTCATTGTGATTCCTCCTTTTTTTAAATGTGACACCATTCCACACTTCCTTATATTCCTAAGGAAACATCTGTTTCTATTTATTTTTTCCGTACCTTTTGTTATGATTTGTATTATAATTTAGTTGTAAGCACTGTTTATTGACGTCTTCCTTATAGGAGGCGTCTTTTCTTTTTTGATTTCTTTTTTAAGTCATTTAAATTTTTCAACCCTAGTGTGATGGAAGAGAAAAGTGTGGCAGCAGCAACTAACAATTTGAGAAGCAGCTCTAACCACTCCAACACGATTACCACCTCCTTTTTACAAAAATAGCCCTACACAGTTACAAGATGACTGGTAAGGCTTGTATTTCGAAACGGAAGAAACTCCCCCTTGGAAAATTAGGATAAATATGGAATGGATGTCAATTGTAATTGTATCATGACCAAGCTTATCGAGCATTAATATTATGAATTTTCATACAATTATACTGCATATTGGACAGGCCCACCCTTACTTAGTACCTACAATTTTTAAAAAGAGATGAGAAAATGTAACGAGTTCCGTTTGTTATAGATAAACTTTAAAATGCAAAGCTTATAGCATTGATTAATAATGTGCGATTTTAAGATCTTCAGCATTAATATATTTTTTAGTGAAATGTGATAACTACATATGCAAAAAGGAATGTGTTTGCTATTAAACAGATAGGCAATAACCGATATTAAAATATCAATAATTTTCCACTTGCGTATCTTTTTTGAAGTAAAAAGTGTGACATGCATTCGTAAATAAGGAATGCGTATGCTTTTTAAGAGATAGGCAGTTTAATATCATGCGCAAGTTCCAATAAATGGTTAAATCCATACTAAAACTAGCGTAAACTTCAATATTCTTCCACTACCGTATCTTTTTTAAGTTAAAAAGTAAGAAAAGCATTCGTAAATAAGGAATGCGTATGCTTTTTAAGAGATAGGCAGTTTAATATCATGCGCAAGTTCCAATAAATGGTTAAATTTATACTAAAACTAGCGTAAATTTTCAATATTCTTCCACTACCGTACCTTTTTTAAGGTAAAAAGTTAGAAAAGCATTCGTAAATATGGAATGCGTATGCTTTTTATCAGATAAGCAGTTTAATATCATACGCAAGTTCCAATAAATGGTTAAATTCACACTAAAACTAGCGTAAATTTCAATATTCTTCCACTACCGTATCTTTTTTAAGTTAAAAAGTTAGAAAAGCATTCGTAAATAAGGAATGCGTATCCTTTTTATCAGATAAGCAGTTTAATATCATGCGTGAATTCCAATAGATGGTTAAATTCATACTGAAACTAGCGTAAATTTCAATATTCTTCCACTACCGTATCTTTTTTAAGTTAAACAGTAAGAAAAGCATTCGTAAATAAGGAATGCGTATGCTTTTTATCAGATAAGCAGTTTAATATCATGCGCAAGTTCCAATAAATGGTTAAATTCACACTAAAACTAGCGTGAATTTCAATATTCTTCCACTACTGTATCTTTTTTAAGTTGAAAAGTGTGAAAAGCATTCGTAAAGTAAAATCCTCCAAATAAACAAAAAACCATCAAAACAATGTACATTTTGATGGTCATTTCGTATTCCATTTTTAGCGTGTTCATTCATGTTAATAAAATAAACTAACCAAATCAGCACTTTCAATATTTCCAAAGTATTTTTTTACATCGATATGTTCAATTACTTTTTCAATTGCTTCTTTTTCATAACGTGCACCAATTAAAGCATTCTCCACTTCTTCAACATCTCCTGCGCCGAAAAAGTCTCCATAGATTTTGCAATTTTTCACGATGCCCTTTTGAACTTCAAGGCGTAAATCAATTTGTCCGACTGGAAATCTGTGTGAGTGCTGGTAGTTAAATTTCGGTGATTTTCCGTAATTCCAATCCCAGTTTTGATAACGCTCTTTTGATATTTCGTTAATCTTTTTCCAGTCTTCTTCTTTGAGATCATAGGTTAGTATTGAATCAGTTCCGTCAAATATATAGCGCAGCAAAAGCTCTCTAAATTGCTCAATTGTAATCTGTTCGTTTAGATATTCGCTAATATTGGCAACTCGACTTCTAATTGATTTAATGCCTTTTGATTCAATTTTATCTTTCCTCACTTTTAATGCAGCCACAACGCTATCAATTTCTGAATCAAATAACAATGTCCCGTGAGAAAACATTCTTCCTTTTGTTGAAAATTGAGCATTACCGGAAATCTTGCGACCGTCACTAGCAATGATATCGTTTCTTCCGCTCAATTCTGCTTTTACTCCAAGCTTTTCAAGTGCTTGTACAACAGGCTCCGTGAACTTTTTGAAGTTATGAAAACTGTCTCCATCATCCTTCGTAATAAAACTAAAATTCAGATTCCCTTCGTCATGGTAAACGGCTCCACCACCTGACAGCCTTCTAACCACATGGATATTGTTTTCTTCAACATAAGAAGTATTAATTTCCTCGATTGTATTTTGATTTTTCCCGATAATAATCGATGGTTCATTTATGTAGAACAACAGATAGGTTTCGTTTGGATCTAAATGTTTTACTGCGTATTCCTCAATTGCTAGATTTATTCTTGGGTCTGTTATTCCTTTATTATCAATAAAAAGCATGTACTTTCCTCCCTAGCTTCATTTCCTACTAGTATCGTATATTTTAATAGTGAGACGCAACTTTTAACTTAATTATAAAACCTCTTCAATAATAGATTCTCCCTCACTTTGATCTGCATCGGTCCATTTCCATCTCTCGTGTAACCTAATTCTTCCATCAGCTAAGATTTCTGGAGTTGACTTACACATGCCACCTCTAAGTTCATTATGAACATTAACGTGGTTATATCTAAATTCTAAGCTTCCATTATCATTGACTATCCCAATGAGTGTTCCTTTTACAATTTCCCCACCTTGATAGGAAGCTGAAATGATCTTTCCGTCTTGTTTATAGTTAAAAAAAGTTTCTGAAGACACCTCACCGTTAGCAGTATTGTTAACCGAAACAAATTTTTTACCATGATAATTGATCAATCTATCCCACTCCTTACCATTTTATTTTCTATGATTATACTAGCACATTTAAAGTAACGTGTTTTTTAAGACTTGAAAAAAAATAGAAAATCTAGTAAACTCATCAAAGTGGTTTAAGAACTAAATTTAATATAACTGTATAACCTCAAGAATATGGCTTGAGGGTCTCTACCAGGAACCTTAAAATCCTGATTACAGAAAAATGAATTTTTTCGTTTTCTGTAATCAGGATTTTTTTATTTTTCTGAAACTTACTCAAATTTGGAAAGGACGGTCAATAAACGATGAATTTCAGAGTGTTTATTCTTGCTTTATCAACGATTGCGGTTGGCTTAGTTGAATTAATTGTAGGTGGAATACTGCCAACGATCGCGAACGATTTTAATATATCGTTAAGTAGTGCTGGTCAACTTATTACTGTTTTTGCCCTCATTTATGCTGTTTCAGGCCCTGTTTTACTTGTGATTACGAGTAAAATGGAGCGAAAAAAGGTATATCTTGCATCATTATTTGTTTTCTTTATAGGTAATATGATGACCTATTTTAGTTATAGCTTTACGTTTATGATGGTCGCTAGGGTTCTTACGGCCATGAGTACAGCGCTTATTGTTGTGCTTTCCTTAACGATTGCGGCTAAAATTGTTGCAGCAACACATCGAGCAAAAGCCTTAGGACTGATTTATATGGGGATTAGCTCATCACTTGTTATGGGTGTGCCACTTGGAATTATGATATCCAACACATTTGGCTGGCGTTTTATTTTCCTAGCTATTGCTGTTTTATCAATAGGATCAATTATTCTTATCTCACTCTTTCTAGAGCGAATTCCTGGTGAAAGCAGCATCCCATTATCACAGCAATTAAAAGCAGTAGCCAGCATGAAGATCGGGAGTGCACATCTTGCTACCATGTTTATGCTAGCAGGACACTATACTCTTTATGCCTATTTTACGCCATTTTTAGAAACAGAGCTTCACCTGGATTATGGTATGATTAGTATTTGCTATCTATTATTTGGTATTGCAGCAGTCAGTGGTGGTGCATTCGGAGGGATTCTTTCGGATTCAATCGGTGCTAGTAAAAGCATCATCGTTGTTATTAGTTCATTTGCCATTATCTTATTTGTCCTACCTTTTTCTACTTTTTCACTTGTCCTTTTCATACCAGTTATGATGATTTGGGCAGCTTTAAGCTGGAGTTTAGCACCACCACAACAAAGTTACTTGATTCAAACTGATCCAGCGACATCTGACATACAGCAAAGCTTTAATAACTCTGCCTTACAAGTCGGTATTTCACTTGGCTCCGCATTTGGTGGAGGGGTGTTAAGTTATTCAGGTACTGTTGCACATACTGCATGGTTTGGTGGAGGCATTGTGCTGATTTCCTTACTATGTGCTGTTTTTTCTTTAACAAGAAACACGATAAATAGAGAACATTCTATGGCTATTTCTACTGCTCAAAAGTGATTTCATAATCAGCAAGGGTGCATGATTCTCTTTGAAAGAGTGCACCTGCTGGTTTGATATAGTTAAACAATGGAACTATGATCCTCCTCGTATTTTCTTCCTTTGAAATGATGAATTTTGCATTCACCTTTTTGTGATTTCATAATTAATTCCTCAAAGATTTATCATAATTAAATTATTCGATTAAGAGTTAGTCAATTTAATATAATATATGAGTCATTATTTAAATTTAGATAGATGACCAATAATTCGTCATCGATTATAATAAAGAAAAAAGGAGTGATGAAATATGAAGTGGCAGGAAGTTAGAGATTTATTTCCTAATCAATTTGTTTTAGTATCAATCCTTAATTTTCATGAAAAAGATAGTTAAAAAGATTGTAGACGAGGTTGCACCTATTCGTTCAATTCCAGATCAAGATGCTAACAAAGAGTTTTTCAAAGCAGAGCATGGAAACATTGTGTATCATACATCAAATGAATAATGCGTTATTCATATTCGTAGAGATCAATGATGTGAGTGAGACGGATTAAATGAAAATATCCTTATACTAAGTTATTTGATGAAGAATTAGGGTAGCTAGAAATAGAAATTATTATTCTATAAACCATATTTCTTAAAACTCCACTAAAATAAACGTTAATCCCTTGAATCAACGCTTATTTAATAGTTTTAGTTTATTTATTTAAAGAAACTTTCAAATCTTCCCCAATCTCCAGCACCACATTTGAGCGATCTTCAACTGGTGCAAAGATCATGTAAAAGGTACCAAGTTCGCTGTCTACTTCTCCCTTACTAAAGTTCGGATCAATTCTTTCACCTGATGCACGCAAGAAAACACCTGATTTTCCTTCAGCAACCGTATATCCAGAGCCTCGATTGATTTGCCTTGCGTTTAAGAATTGATGCTCAAGTTTACTCTTCATTTGATATTTATCACCAAATTGATCTATATAAATCATGTCAGTTCCAGTAATAACTAATCTTGTTTCTAGTTCAGAGTATTCAACTTTCTGAATGGTGTATGTTTCATTTTTATACGAGAATTCTTTGTTTAGGGCAACCGTTTCAACATCTGATATATACGATTTATCAAGTGTGAAGGCGACTGGCCATACTGTTTTCATCTTTTCCGTCTTTTGATAGGACCAGATTGTGATGTTTTCTATTTCTAAACGAATGGCTTGACCTTCATATTCTTTAATGGAATCAAATGATAATGCAGTAATTACTTTGTTTTCTTTTTTATCATAATGCCTGCTTCCCCATCCGATATTATCTAGTTCCTTTCTTTCTCCACCAGCTGTAACGACATACATTTTACTAAAGCCTTCAAAAAGATCAATCGCATAGTTTTTTAAATTTTTTGTGTCACTTTCAAATGTTACTAAAAGCTTTGTTTCTTTGTTATCTGTTATTACATTTTCAAAATGAACCGTTATATCATGTTTCTTATCAAAGTATGTTTGAGTAATGGCTTGGCCGTGTCCATCCTTTAGTACTGCTTTTAACCCTGGATCATCAATTTTTTCACTTTCAAAAATTTTATCATAAGCCTCTTTAACGGCTGCTCCTACAGGTGTAAATGATAATCCCGCTATTCCTATTAAAATTGCTGCTGCAGCTAATGAACGCTTTACAATACTTTTCCCTTTTTGCTCTTGCTTCACTTGTTTTACACCAAGCTTAGTTCGTTCATGTAAGTTCTTTGGAATCTTTATTTTTTCGATCTCATGCTTGATATTACTCATAAAAGTCAGCCTCCTTGAATTCTTTACGAAGTTTTGCAAGTGCACGATATAGCACAGATTTCACCGAACCTAATGGCATGTCTACGAGCTCTGAAATTTCTTTAAACGAATATCCTTCATAAAACTTAAGCAACACAATACTTCTTTCATGCTCATTCAGCTGCTCTAGTAATTCCTCCAATGTGATCGAAAGCGGAACATCTTCTTCCTCTAACCCAATCCTTTCTTGATACTCAGGTTTCAAGTGAACTACCTTTTTATTTTTACGCATTAAATCCAATGAACAAGTTATAGCAATGCGTATTAACCATGTTTTGAAGTACTCTGGACTTTTCAGAGTGTTGATCTTTTTGAATGATCGATAAGCAACTTCCTGCACAACATCCAAAGCATCGCTCTCATTTTTTACATATACATAGGCCATTCGGTAAATATCTTCTTCATATTGCTGAAAAAGCTTTAAAAACGCTTTATCATTACCCTTTTGAGCCTTGTGAACCAACCTAATCATCAAGATTCATCCTCTTTCCTTTTATTTCGTATATCTATTAGACACATTAAAATGTGATTTGGCTTAACTTTTTGAAAATATTTTTAAAAATCCTTTTAATTTTAAAGTAAGAACCTTCTTCATTATGCACTATTGGAATAATGACTGGAGACAAAAGTTATACTATCAAATTTGTTTCACTATGACAAAAAGCCGCATAAAACGTTCCTTTTCTACTTAATCTTAATAATCTTTAGTTCCAAATTTACAATACATTAAAATTCATTTTATATGATTAAGAGAATAGCTGATTAGATGAATTTAGGGAGGATCATGTTGTGGAATTGTTGCCAAAGCCATTATTTATGAAGTTCTTAGATAAGTACCCAAAAACGTGGAAATATTTAATCAATGTTGGGCTTCTGATCAAATACAAAACCATTCATCGAGATCGAATTCCCAATAAAATTGCTTTAAGCACGGAAAATTCGTTGTATATTAATTCCGCTGAAAATAGAGGACGAGCGTTATTATTAAAAAACGGTGAAACTCAAACTAGATTAACTAGCTTTTGGAAAGAAGCTGTTGTGAATTTCAAACCAACCATTGTGTTAGATGTTGGAGTTAATTATGGAGAGTGTATTTTCTCAACAAATTATGATAAAGAAGTGAAAATATATGGATTTGAAGCAAACGAGAGGTTAATTCCCTTTATTGAGTGTTCTAGGGATGAGCATAAAAACAAGGATCAAATAAAGATCATTCATGCCCTTGCTTCAGATCAAACTAAACCAAAACAATCCTTTTATGTTAATTCGATGTGGTCAGGAACATCTTCAGGTGTAACAAGGAAAATGAATAAAGCCATTGAAAGACAAACGATCGACTCAATAAAGGTCGACTCCCTATTCACTGATCATGAACTACTTCAGGAACGTGTATTATTTAAAGTAGATGTTGAAGGCTTTGAAGCATTTGTGTTAAATGGCATGGAGCGCCTTATACAAGAAAGCAAATCCTGTCTTGGGTTTATCGAATTCGATAGCCACTATATTCGAAAGTCAGGCACAGATATTGAGGATTTTTTATTATTTTTAGAGAAGCATTTTGAGATTTATTACTATACCAGTGAAGATCAGTTGATAAAGATGGATAGAGTTTTAATTGAAAATTTTAAGGACATGTTGGGGACAAAAGAGTATCATACGGATTTGGTATTAATGAGGTAAGGTAAGAAAGACATGGAAACACCCAAAGACAAGTTAAATCCTTGTGTTTGGGTGTTTTTTCAGTTAGCGGCTCCTATCCAAAATAGATCCATAAACCTAACAAACCAATGGCAAGAATCAAAATGCCAATAAGTATTAGTAACACCTTGGTTAAGATAAAGGACTTGTTTAAGAGCTTATGAAGGAGCTTGATGTCCCATAGTACCCATGAGTAAAACTTGTCATGGTTAATCCAATCATCTTTCTGCCACTCTTTTCTATGGGTTTCCGGTTTGTAATGTAAGATTGCTGAAATGATGATTAAAATGCCAGCTAATGAAAAAAGTATTCCAATTAATAGATTTATCATCGGATTCCCCTATTCTTATTACAAATATAGGTTAATTTCTTGCTTCGTAGTTACATTTTTTAAAAGAAATAGTATAAACCTGTATTAATATAGCCTCTTTATGGCCAAAAAAAGACCAGCTTTTACTGTTTGACAATGTTTATCTGCGATTTCTGGTGTTTTATCTTCGATTCTGAAGGGTTTATCTTCGATTATCGAGTTTTATCTTCGATTTTTCGAAGTTTATCTCCGATTCCACAAAGTTCTATATTTTTCCAAATCCTAAGCCATATTTTCTGCTTAAAATCTATAATGGTAAGCTTTGACATTTAATCCAAGAAGTGAAAAGCAACCAGATTTCATCATCATTTAGTAATTAATAATTCCAATTCTCCAATTGCTTTTATCACCTCTTCTGGGTGATTTTCAGGAATCATATGAGCAACGTTTGGTAACGTAATAAGTTTAGAATTGGGTAAATCAGCTTCTAATCTTCTGCCCATTTCTAGTGTACCAAACGGGTCGTTCTCACCAACTAGTATAATCGTGGGGGTTTCAATTTCAGGGTAGTGTCTACTTACGATTTTAGATGTTTCAGGAAAAGCTAAAATATCTTCTCTATTTGCTTTAAATTGATTGGGTCTTCCCCATAATGCTATAAGTTTTTCTTGATAGCCTTCTGGTATATTTTCAGGAGCAAATGTAGCTTCAGTTGTAGTTTTCCCCATTGAAGTGCCAAGTGGTGTAGCCAATAAAGTATTCATGATTAAATCACCAATTACTGGGGTTGTAATAACTTTTGATAACAGATCTCCATTTTCTGCTGGATATCCCTCTTTATACATCGCACCTCCCAAGGTAATTAAACCTGAGACATGCTCTGGATATTGAAAGGCATATGACATTGTCATCGTTCCACTCCATGAATGACCAACTAAAATAATCGGTTCTTGTATTTTTAATTTCTTTAGTGCTTGGTGAATAAGATTTGCTTGAGTAATAGGGGTTACTTCTTTTCCTTTTGGTCTTTCACTATGTCCATAACCTGGTCGATCAAATGCAATTGCATGGTACCCTTTAGTTGCGGCAAGTTCAATTACTTCCGAAAAATCCTCGCTAGATAAAACACCTCCATGCAAAAAAACGATTGGTTTACCAGTTCCTCTGTTTATATAGTGGAGTTTTATGCCATCCACTTCTACAAAATTCCCCTTTGGTGGATACTTGCTTTCCATCCTATGAAACTGAATTTGGTTGTATAAAAATAAAGTCATAACTAACAAAAAAGAACTTCCCAATACTAGTAGAACCATTTTTTTCCTCCCCTTCTTAATCAACGATTACACCTCCAGAAATGTAACAAACGCATACTCTAAAGTATGTTATATTCGTAAAAAAACCCGATTTCTCACGGGTATAAGTCTGGCTTAATTCCGTCCCAAATTAATTTTGATACATCATCAACGATATTTGTTAAGGAAACACTACTAGGTGATATAATCCGCATAAGGACTAAGCCATTAATTAATGCATGTAAAGCAATAGATAAGGATGTTGAATCTATATTTTTAGTGAGTAGATTCTTTTGTTTTAGCTCTTCAAGGATATTTGAAGTTACATGGAACAAATGTTTAAAAGAATGATCTAATTGATCTTTAATCCCCGATTCCCGGCGATTAGATATAAATTCAAAAAACAATAAGGGCTGTTTATTCTTTTCGTCGTCTAAACAGTCATTAAACTGCATAAGCAATAGATTTTTCATTGCTTCTTTAGGCTCAACAGAATGAAAAACGGCGTGTAAGCTCTCGGGTAACCCATTTAATAATTGTTTTAGGCTCTTATTTGTTAACTCGTAGAATAGATTAGCCTTACTAGAAAAGTGCCAGTATACAGCTCCCTTTGTCATGCCAGCATGTTCTACCACTTGATCCAAGGTAGCTCCCTCATACCCATGCTTCGCAAAAATGACGCTTGCTGATTCTAATATTTTGGTACGAGTATCCTGATGCGTTATACCATTACGATCTAAATTATCATTCATTAGTACCTTTTTCATTTCGTCTTTGCTTCCAAAATATCGTTTCACTGTTGTCCAATGTACATCGGCTGCATCGGCTATTTTGGCAAACGTTATTTTATCAACCGGATATTGCATAGCTAAATCGTATGAAGCTTTTATGATTCTGTCTTGCGAGTTCAAATAACCTCCCCTTTCCCAATATAACAAAAATATACTCAATAGTACGCTTTTATTATATTTATTAATTCCAAAAGATGTCAACTGTATTTTTAAAAGGTTGAAAAAGAAGTTAGCTACTGATTATCTCCATACTATTTATGGTTAGAAAAGATAATAAGGGAAACCTATAATAACTCAGGTTTCCCTTTTTATCTTTTCACCTTACGGCTTACGTTGACTCAATCAAAAGCAGCAGGTTCTTGTGAATGATACAGATGTTTAAAGGCCAATTGAATTTGTGATTTTGTGATTCGTTCCTCCGAAAGTTGAGGCAGTTGATCCTTAGCAAAAAATTCCACAGCACTTGTTTCTATTCCTTCTTTTGCTTGTCCACCAATGATTTCACATAGTATGAAGATTTTATAGACGTGATATGGTGATGGAGGATGTGGGTGACATTTCTTATCGAGAATACCAATTAGCTTGACTGCTTTCACATCAAATCCAGATTCTTCTTTTACTTCTTTTACGACAACCTCGCTTGGTGATAAGCCTATATCACCCCAACCACCTGGTAATGACCAACCTCCATCTGTATTTTCTTTTACCATTAAAATTTTATGATCTTTGAAAACAACACCTCTTATGTCTACTTTGGGAGTAGCATAACCTGTTTCATTAGCAAATAGGTGTTTTATCATCTCTTGATCTACATCAGTATGCTGTGACAGGATTTCAATGCTGATTTTTCTTATTAATTCAAACCTCTCTAAGTCATAAATATCTTTTGAATATGTTAAACCTGCCTGTGATATTGCTTGTAGCTGTTTAGCCCATTCAAGCCATTTGGGTTCCATAAAACCACCTCCAACTGAAGTAATTCTTCATGTGACGGTAATTATCCTTTCATTACAAGGACGAATTCCTTATGAGTGAACCACTCTTTTACTCACCCTATTACTCATAAAGCTTAGGAGCTTTATCTTTTTGTGTCCAATATTTAGATCATTCCTACATTAAACAAGGGAAAAAGGTAGATACTAGAAGATGTCGTTAACACATGTGGGAGGGTACTTTGATGAAGCAACGTTATATCGTATTTTACATTTCTCTAGTTGTTCTTTCTTTGGTTGTTATTGCTGGTGTTATTATTCCTAATCAATTAGAACAAATTACGTCGAATATTCAGGGTTTCTTTTCTGATGCATTTGGATGGTATTATCTAATACTAGTCACGATCGTTCTTGTTATCTGTCTATATTTACTTATTTCACCAGTTGGACGAATTAAGCTTGGTAACCAAGATGAAAAGCCTGAGTTTTCTACTCCCACCTGGATTGCCATGTTGTTTAGTGCCGGTATGGGGATCGGGCTTGTGTTTTATGGAACATCAGAACCCATTAGCCATTATGCGATAAGTTCTCCTACTGGTGAAGTTGGGACAAATCAAGCCATTAAAGATGCTCTTCGTTTTACTTTTTTTCATTGGGGTATCCATGCTTGGAGCATATATGCCATAGTTGCACTATCCATTGCTTATTTTCATTTTAGACACAAGAAATTGAGTTTAATAAGTGCAACTTTAGAGCCCATTTTCGGTGAAAAGATAAACGGTAAAACAGGAAAAGCTATTGACACCTTTGCTGTCTTGGCAACTGTTCTTGGTGTGGCGGCCTCACTTGGATTCGGAGCGGTACAAATTAATGGTGGCTTGGCTTATCTTTTTCAAGTACCTAAAACGGTTGGGGTACAATTTTTAATTATTGCTATTGTTACGGTTCTCTTTTTAGTTTCTGCAATGTCTGGTTTAGGTAAGGGAATCAAAATATTAAGTAACACAAATATGATTTTAGCCGCTACTCTATTGCTACTCATGTTTATCTTCGGTCCAACGTTATTTATCTTGAACTTGCTTACTGATACGATTGGGACCTATATTCAAACATTACCACAAATGAGCTTTAGAATTGCCCCATTAAACGAGGATATTCGTGGATGGATTAATGGGTGGACCATTTTTTATTGGTCCTGGTGGATTGCATGGTCACCTTTTGTAGGAGTCTTTATTGCCCGAGTTTCAAGAGGAAGGAGTATTAGGGAATTTGTTTTCTATGTACTGCTAGTACCTACAATCATTGTTTTTGTCTGGTTCTCAGTTTTTGGAGGATCTGCTATTGCACTTGAACATAATGGAATTGCACAAATATCGAGTTTATCTGCCGAAGAATCGTTATTTGGAGTTTTTTCTAATTATCCATTTTCACTAGTTACATCCTTTACAGCCATGGTGCTTATTGGGTCATTTTTCATTACTTCTGCCGATTCAGGGACTTATGTGCTAGGAATGATGACAACAAATGGTTCACACTCACCTGGAAAAAAGGTGAAATTTACATGGGGAATCTTACTTTCTGCCATTGCACTTGCGCTTTTATATACAGGAGGTCTTCAAGCATTACAAAATATGATGATCATCGCCGCTTTACCATTTTCAATTATTATCGCTTTGATGGCCATCAGCTTATTGAAGGCTTTAAGTGAAGAAGCGAAACAGCTTGGTATAGGTAGGATAAAAAAGAGGAAGGCTTAACTAACAAACGACATAGTATCTGCTGCTATGTCGTTTGTATTCTTTTTATATTGGTTAAGCATACATTTATGCTTTAAAATCAAATTCTTTATTTCGTTACCTTAATATTTTTAAACTCATTCCGGTTAAATAACTCATTTAGTGTTTGCTGTGTTGCCATTCCATTTATAGAAACAAATCCATCGTTACTTATACGAACTTCAATTTTATTTTCTATTGTGTGTAATTGATCTTCAAGATGTTTATAGGAAGTTGTTAAGAAGTGATACCTTTGATTGGACGAACCTACCCATGGACGACTTAAATCTAACTGATCCTTTATAAATGGTCCGTCAATCAATAAATCTGTTGAGGTAAGCAAGTCTTGGCATTCTTTCCTTATTTGTAGATTTTCATATAGGTAACCCGAAAACGTCATCACCGTTAACCCTAGTTCCTTTACCTTTTGTGCAAGCTTTCCTAGTGGTTCCGCCTGATCAAAAGGTTCCCCACCAAGAAATGTTACACCCTCAATATTATTTTCTAGTTTACTTTTCTTAATTTCCAGAAAAAGTTCTTCAACAGTTATTGTTGTCCCGTTCTTCTTAGACCATGTCCAAGGAACGCCACATCCTTCACAATGGATAGAACAGCCTTGTACCCATAAACAAAACCTTTTTCCTGGTCCCTCGACAGTTGTTAATGGCAAAAAACGGTGAATGATTAGTTTCATTAGAAATCAACTATTCTACCTTCTGATTTTTTTGCTGGTTGTATACTATGGGTTTCGGGAAACTTCAAGTGTGGTTTAATTTTTTCAATAAGATGTGGTTTAACTGATAGAACTTCAACAAAATGATCAAATGATTGAAATCCGTTTTCTTGGCTTCTTACCAATACTACTTTTTTAGCATAAATAGTGCCTATTCCAGGTACTTTTGCAATTTCTTGTTCAGACGCAGTGTTAATATCTACAATTTGAATTTTTGAGGAAGTTTCTTTATTTACCATTTTTTGTTGTTCATGAAGAACAGTAGAATTTGTGTTGTCCCTTTTTTCACTAGCTGTTGTTGTCCCATATTCTTGTGCAATTTTTTGTTTAAGGGATTCAATTTCTTTTGCTTTATGCCCAGAGGAGATTTTTGCTTCAAGTCTTAATAAATACTCTGGTCTTATTTTAAATACATGAACAATGGAAGCAATCCATCCTAATAGATAAGCACCTAATGTTACATCATAAACCCAATGTTCAGTTGGAAACGATTCTGATACAACCATAACTAATATAAATAAAATTGAATAAATAATGCCCGCAATAAACCATTTTCTCTGTTTTACTTTATAAGAAATATAATAGAATGAAATATAGTTCAATGCTCCAAACGTTAGGATTGCCCATAACATCCAGATTGAGTGTCTAAATTCCCACCCTTTCCCTTTTTCGGTAATTTGAGCCATCCATTATTCCCCCTTTAAAATCTGCTTATTTTGGTAAATTGTTTGTATATCAGCTTCATAGTATTCCTGAGTAAAACCTGAATCAATTGATTCTGCATCAAGTAATTCTTCAAGAAGTTCAATATATTGAAGACATTCTTTCCCTTTAATTCCAACTGTCTCTGCAAAGATATTGCCATCTTCAGTTATTTTTATTTTAATCTGTTTATCTTCCATATTCTCACCTACCAATTGTGTTTACATTAAAGGTTAGTAAGATTGAGCGATCTTGCTGAACTTCTTCTGATTCTAGCTCTAACCCTTTTTGACTAGCTTGCTGTATTAGTTTCTTGTATGTTTCTTGCTGAATCAAGTACTTATATTCTGAGTGTAAGTTTTCGAGAAATTCCAGCGCATCTTGTTGTTCTACACTTTCATCAAATACAGCTTCAAAAATATCGTGTTCGTTTTGTTGAAAATAAATCTTAATATCTCCTATCTCAGTTTGATAGTTTTGTTGATTTATTTCATGTACATTGCACCCATATTGTTCAATGGCCTTCTGTAATAAATGTTGACGTTTCATAACTGTTTGGATTTTATATGTATTCCCACCTTGCTTGTGTTTCTCAATCATAGAACCGACAGATTGGGCAACAGCAATTCCTACAGGTATGAGTACTAATTCGATACTCACCTTACCATCTACCTTTCATTTGAACTTATTAAAAGTCAATCGTGCGTCCACCACGTGATTTTTTAATATCATGATTATCGTTAATAGTAACACTCTCGTCATTTTCCTGGTATTCTGCTCGATCTTCCTGTGGTGTTGCGGCTACTGCTCTTACATTAGCCCAATCACGAATTCTTTTAATTTGCTCTGCCTGGGTAACTGATAATGGGACAATTTGCTTAGATGTTTTTTCAAAATCAGCAAAAACCACACTTCTTTCATCGTAAAATGCTTCAAATAGACCATTAATCACGACTTGTTCAATCTCTGCACCAACAAACCCCTCAGTTAATTCTGCAAGTTGATTCAAAGTCTCTTCAGTTATTTCAAAGTTACCAGAAACAGTTGGTTCCTTTAATCTTTTTTTTAAGTGCAATCTAAAAATCTCAACTCTCTCTCGATGAGTTGGCAAATCTACGAAGAAAATTTCATCAAATCTTCCTTTACGTAGCATTTCTGGTGGCAAGCTCGCAATATTATTAGCTGTTGCGATGACGAATACAGGCTTTTCCTTTTCTTGCATCCATGTTAAAAAATGACCAAAAATACGGGAAGTCGTTCCACTATCCCCAGATGAACTTAATCCACTGAAACCTTTTTCGATCTCATCAATCCATAAAATAGAAGGCGCAATTGCCTCAGCAGTTTTTATAGCTTTTCGCATATTCTCTTCACTACTTCCAACAATGCCGCTAAATATTTTTCCAATATCTAGTCTTAACAGCGGAAGTTGCCACATTTCACTAATGGATTTACTAATTAAACTCTTTCCACACCCAGGTACACCTGTAATCAGCACACCTTTTGGAGAAGGCAAGCCATAAATTTGTGCGGACTCCATCCAAGATTTATTTCTCTTTCGAAGCCACCGCTTTAAATTTTCAAGTCCTCCAACGTCTTTCATGTCTAAACTGCTATTAACAAATTCAAGAATGCCCGTTTTTTTAATTATCTGCTCTTTTTCTTCCAAAATAACATCTACATCATCAATTGATAGCTTTCCATCTTCTACCATCGCTCTAGCAAAAGCATTTTCAGCCTCAGATAATGTAAGTCCCAATGCTGCTTTTACCAATTTTTCTTTTTCGTCATCATTTAAATTAATTTCAATACGTCCACTCGTTTTATTCACTTCAATCATTTCATCCAAACTTTGCTTAATTTCTTTAAAAGTAGGTAAGTCAAAGTCAACAATTGTAATATCTTTTTCAAGATCAAGTGGCAACCTTAATACAGGAGAAAGAAAAACAACGTTTTTGGGATTAGGACTCTGTTTTAAACTCGAGCATATATCTCTTAACTTACGTATGATTTGATAATCTGGAAGACGTCCTTCGTCTCCAAAATAAATATGAAAGTCTTGTAAAACAAATATAGCTGGTTCTGAATAATTCTCGATATATTCCAATGCCTTTAGAGCAGATTTAGTATCTGCTTTTTGAGTTTCTTCCTCCCCAGAAAACCCTTTTGTTACTTTCCACGTAATGACTTTTCTCTGCGTTTTAATTAATTCCCGATCAGAAGCAATTGAATGAATTAACGAAAGCGCCCTGTCCTCTTCCCATGTTGATAAATACAGAAAAGGAAAACGCGCTTTGAATAAATTGGCTATTAATCTCTTTTTATCCGTTTTTTTCACTACGATGAATCCTCCCACTATTCGCTGCTAAATAACTAGTTCCTTTTTCTCTAATCTTCCAATAATATTATATAAAATACTGTAAAAAAAGACCATCTTTAAAATAGATACATATTTTTTCTAGTCTTTTTAATCTACTAATTTGGATAAAACAAAGTGTTCTTCTACAAAAAATTTGAAGCAAATTAAAAAAGACAACGTTTATCACGTTGTCCTGTCTTTATTAACCCTTTTTGATTATTAACATCGCATTCGCATTTGTCATAAATTCATATGAAACATTCACTTCTTCAACCCTACAGCCATTCATAGCTAAGTACTCTTTTATCTTTTCTAAATGCTCATATCTTTTCCCTTCTAAATCAACTAAAGGGAAAATACGAACTTCCTCTCTTGTTACCCTTAGTAACTCATTTAGTGTTTCGATGTGGAACTGATACCCTAAGCGGTCTCCATACATAAATAGAAAATGAGCAGAAAGTGTCATATCAAATTGTTCTGTATCAAATGGCAACGAAGGTAAAGTAGCAGGAATATATCTTTCCTCCGATTTACTCATATCAAGAGCACAATCTTGTAGAGCTCTAATACGATGGTTTCTAAGCTGTTCTATACTCTTAAAATAATTCCATTTAAACTTATTTTTCGCTTTTTGGATACTTTCCATTGCATGTTCAACATCTTGTAGGCCTTTATTTTTAAGGTCTTCAAAGGAATGATCATACGCAATATCACAGGCTGTAACGTCTAAACCAGCTTTGTTACCTCCTGCAGTAAATGAACAAGCCCCTGCTGGACAATCGAGTATTTTCTTTCCTTTAAGCTCTTCTTCTGAAAGAGAAAACATATCCAAATACTCTTCAAAAGTTCTTCCAATAAAAATAATACGCTCTAAATCTAATTTTGTACTCTGCTCAACTTTACTCAACTACACTCACCTCTTGTCAAAGATTAGTGTTATATTAACACGATTAATTGGAAATGTTAACCTTTTTTTAACCTCAAAATTATCCTCATTTGTTTGACACAGTTTTCTATTATTTTGCATTTTCATGTAATTCTTAAATAATTTTAAAAATTCAATTGAATAACATTTTATATCATATTACTGTAAAAATGTACCAAAAAAAGTGTGAAGGGAAGAAAACGTTTATGAAAAGTAAAATCGAAACACTTCCAACATATCGAGTAGCTTATCTTCGACGAGTTGGACCTTATGGATCTGCAAATTATGAAGTGATGGAGAAATTAAAAGCATGGGCTAAAGAGAAAAAACTTCTTGATTCGGCAACAATTTTTGCCATTCCACAAGACAACCCTGAAACAACAGTTCCTGAGAACTGTAGATTTGATGCTTGCATTGTGGTTTCAGAGGAATTTCAACTAGATGATACAATTATGGAAAATGAACTACCGGGTGGAAGATACCTCGTTTACAAAGTGGAACATACCGCAGAAGAAATTCAAAAAGCATATAAGGAGATATTTTCATCCCTACAAAGCAATGGATATCAATTTGACAACAAACCAATTATGGAGAGATATGTAGGTGATATGACCTCTAATCCTTATTGTGAAATTTGTGTACCTTTGAAACAGTAGTTTCCTGCTAAGAAAAGAACAAGCTGCTACATCAGAAATAGCAACTTGTTCTTCTTTTATAGATATAATCATCAATTTCCCCCTGCTAGCGTATATGCAAAACTATGATTGATAGCTTTACTGATAGTGACCAACTAATTTTTTTTCGTTCCTGATTTCGAATTTATCACATCGAACTTTCCTTTTGAATCGGATATTTTCTGTTTCCCATCGATTGAAAGGCTTTATATAATCGAATCGCAAGAAATCCTGCAATAATAGAGATAACAAGATCTCCAGCTATACTATAGACAAAACCAATCATTACAGCATGTGCGAAGCTGCTTTCAATACCCATCCATGTATTTAAGGCTATATATAAATAAATGACACCAAAAAAATAAACAACGGCTAAGCCAGCAAAATTTGCGATAATAAAATGCAAGATTTTAGGGTTTGACACTCGCTCTACAGTTGCTCCAACAACATAAGCACCTGCCATAAATCCGATTAAATAGCCAAATGTGGGTTGTAATACATACCCAATTCCTCCCCCTTGAGTAAAAACAGGTAATCCAGCTAAGCCAATCGCTACATAAATCAACTGACTCTGAAATCCTTTTTTACTGCCTAGCAAACTACCAGCTAAAAAGACAAATAACACCTGTAGAGTGAACGGAACATACGGCAATGGAATCTTGATAAAAGCACCTATCGCTGAAAGTGAAGCAAATAAAGACACGGTTACCAATGATACAGTTGAGCTCTTTTTCATTTTAAAAGCACCTCGTCATTACACTACTGTTTTCAAAAAAACTTTGTATGCTGTCACTTGCTACTTGAATCATTTTGTCTATTTCTTCTTTCTCGATCACGTATGGTGGCATGAAATAAAGAACATTTCCAAGTGGTCTTAATAACAAGCCTTTCTCTAAAGCAATTCGATAGATTTGATACCCCACTCGTTCTTTGCTTGGAAAGGGCTCTTTTGTCTCCTTATCTCTGACTAACTCAATAGCACCGACCATACCAATTTGTCTATATTCACCAACATACGGTAAATCTGAAAACTCTTGAGATGCTTTTTCCCGCATATAGATACTCTTTACTTGGTTTTCCTTAATGATATTTTCTTCCTCAAAGATGTTTAAAACCTCAAGGGCTACCCTGCAGGCTAATGGATTTCCTGTATAGCTGTGAGAATGTAAAAAAGCTTTCATACTTGCGTAATCATCATAAAAAGCCTCGTACACATCATCTGTGGTCATCACAACAGATAATGGCAAATATCCACCAGTTAACCCCTTTGATAAACACATGAAGTCTGGTGTAATGCCGGCTTGTTCACAAGCAAACAAAGTTCCTGTTCGGCCAAATCCAACTGCTACTTCATCAGCAATTAAATGAACATCATATTGTAAACATAACTTTTTTAATCTTTTTAAATAGGAATGTGGATACATTTTCATTCCTGCAGCTGCTTGAATTAAAGGCTCTATAATGATCGCTGTAATTTCTTCAGCATGCTTCTCTAGCTGCTCTTCAACAAACGAGATACATGGGGTGTCGCAATGATTTGGTGTTTGATTAAATGGACATCGATAACAATCCGGTCCTTGTGCTCTGACTGTGTTTAGTAAAAGAGGTTGAAAGACTTCGTTATACAAGCCCACCCCTCCTACTGATAGTGCTCCAAGTGTTTCTCCATGATAGGCATCTGTTAAGGAAAGGAATCGTTTTTTATTTGGTTTATTTTTTTGCATATGATACTGAAAGCTCATTTTTAATGCTACTTCAATGGCTGATGAACCGTTATCAGCAAAAAAGACTTTGTTCAAGCCTTTTGGTGTGTATTTCACTAATTTTTCAGCAAGTAGAATAGCAGGTTCATGCGTAAAGTTTGCAAAAATAACATGTTCAAGTTCAAAAGCCTGCTGCGATAAAGCCTGACTAATTCTTTGATTTGAATGCCCGAATAAATTTACCCACCATGATGAAACCACATCCATGTACTGTTTTCCATTTTCATCGTATAAATAAATTCCATCCCCCTTTTTAATCACAATCGGAGGAAACTCTTCATAGTCCTTCATTTGTGAGCATGGGTGCCAGATATGATTTACATCTCTTTTTTGTAAGTTTGAAGAATTCATAGGCTAGCCACCCTTTCAAATAGTTCATCGATGTTGTTGATTTCTAATTCTTTAAGGTCAGTAAGATTTTTTAATTGCGGCATAATCATAGACGGTATACTCGTCATTTTATGAATCGTTCGGATATTCTCAATCTCAAGTTCGGTGTTAGTAAACTGGTTAAAGATCACTCCTTTAATTGGTATGTTTCTATTAGTAAGTGACTCGATAGAAAGTAACGTATGATTGATTGTACCTAACGAGCTTCTCGCAACTAATATAACGGGTAACCGCGATTCTTCAATGAGTTTGAGAAAATGAAAGTTTTCATTTAGCGGAACAAATAAGCCACCTGCTCCTTCACAAATAACATACTGATAAAGAGCTTTCATTTTATCAATATGTTGTAATATGACACCCTCATCAATAAGTGCATTCTCGAGCCTTGCTGCATAATGAGGAGAAGCCGGCTCTTTAAAAGAATATGTATTTAAATGTTCTTTCACTAGGGGAACCCTGCTGTAAGTTTGATAGAATTCAGTGTCAGCATAATATGAACGGGATTTTTCCTGAACAAGGCCTGTTTGAACAGGCTTGTAAGCTAGTGTTTTCCCCTTTTTTTGAAAATATCGTAATAAAAAAGTAGTTACAACTGTTTTTCCAACGTCAGTATCAGTCCCTACAACCCAAAAGTGATTTGCCATCGATACCCCTCCATATGTTAACCT
The DNA here is from genome assembly GCF_003667825.1 of Metabacillus litoralis. Classification (NCBI taxonomy): domain Bacteria; kingdom Bacillati; phylum Bacillota; class Bacilli; order Caryophanales; family Bacillaceae; genus Metabacillus; species Metabacillus litoralis. The sequence continues at coordinate 1,602,326 of NZ_CP033043.1, forward strand.
ATAATATTTTTAGGTTAACATATATTTAGAGTTTTTTGGTATACCTATTTTAAGTTTTAGGAAAATAATCCTTTATAGTAATAAATAACCTTATTCTTCTAACTCAGAACTACAGTATTCAACATAACAAATATTATGTTAACCACTCATTCCCCACACTACGATGTATCCACTATCTCCATTACCCCAATTCTTTTTCAATAGATAGGTTGTTTCAGCGAACGAACGGTGTAAACTGATTACCCTTTTATTAAAACCTCTCTTAAAGTTGACTCCTTCTCTATTCTTGTGAACTACGAAATAAGACAGGTTTAAAAGATTAAAAAAAGGGTAAATAAAAAACATATTAAAAATGGAAAAAGGGTCCATTTTTTATAATCCTTCAAAACTATTAAGTAAAAAACGCGGGAAAATTCAAAATTAAGGAAGATACTATTGAAATTAGGATCAAAAGTAATTTATAAAGGTGAAATTTATTTCTTTTTTTATGACCATGATAATGGACTTTGTGAGCTACAACATTCAAAAACGTACGAAATAACTTTAGCAAAAAAGGAAGATTTAATTTTCGTTATTAAATGAATGTTGAGCTAAGCTGGAGTGTATTATAGAGGAAAAGTACATGAATGAAAGGACACTATTCGATTATAGTAACTCCTTTCAATGTCCAAAAGAACATGATGAACTGATGATAAGTAATCAGGTTATCATGTTCTTTTGGGTTTCTACACATAGAAGGAATCACAGCTGGACCGAAAAATAAACGATTTTACATGGTAGTGTCGTCATTCCAAGCACATCATATTATTGGTGCAAATGGTTGTGGTAAGTCCAACCTACTTAAAACAACGGCTACCTAAATTTCTATCCACTCGGTATAATTTTTATTGTTCAAACAATAACGATTGCATCAAATATCGTTTCGAAATGAGTGCGTGCAATTACACTATTTTATGATTGGTGTGTCTTTGCCACTGTTATTATTTTTGTTGACATTTATTAGAAGAAAATTCGGTAGATTGTAATGTAATTCATATAAATCGTTTACTTTGGTTATAATAAGGGCAAAAATCCTCTTGGGGGTCAAGCAATGGATAGAATTAGTGAATTTGACCAAATCGTAAATGAACGAAAAAACAGTACTGAACTCCTTAATAGCTATTGGACAGAATACTCTGGACCATCTACTTGGCAATTTTGGTTGTTACTACTGCTATTTCTCCTCCCTTTGGTAGTAACGTACTTTAAAATTGACCGAAATAAAGCGTTTGAGATCGGCTTTTATGGTTACAGTATTCACATTTTAATTAGTCTTGGTGATTTATATGGAATTAACATGGGGTATTGGAATTATCCATATCAAATCATACCATCCTTACCCAGTCTTTCAATCGATACCTCTTTAGTGCCGGTTTGTTACCTGTTCGTCTATCAATTTACTTTGAAAAATAAAACTAAGTTCTATTTGTACTCTGTTTTAGTTTCTGGAATATTTGCTTTTGTAATTAAACCTATAATGGTCCAAACAGGATTTTTTAAAATGTATCAAAACGTGAATTACATTCACTTATTTCTTTTGTACTTACTGCTATTTTTAGCAGCGAGATTTATTTCTTATATTTTTAAGAGATTAAATAAAGAGACCTCAAAATAAGCTGCGTTTATTTTTTTATGAACGACAGTATTTGGTCTTTTCATGTATTTTTGTCGTTCATACCGCTGATGAACGACATTACTCGCTCTTTTCGTATCACTTTTGTCGTTCATACTACTGATGAACGACATTACTCTCTCTTTTCCTGTCACTTTTGTCGTTCATACTACTGATGAACGACATTACTCACTCTTTTCCTGCCACTTTTGTCGTTCATCCCGCTTATGAACGACATTACTCGCTCTTTTCCTGTCACTTTTGTCGTTCATACTACTGATGAACGACATTACTCTCTCTTTTCGTATTACTTTTGTCGTTCATACTACTAATGAACGACATTACTTTCTCTTTTCGTATCACTTTTGTCGTTCATACTACTGATGAACGACATTACTCACTCTTTTCCTGCCACTTTTGTCGTTCATACCGCTTATGAACGACATTACTCGCTCTTTTCCTGCCACTTTTGTCGTTCATACCGCTTATGAACGACATTACTCTCTCCATTCGTATCACTTTTGTCGTTCATACCGCTGATGAACGACATTACTCGCTCCATCCGTATCACTTTTGTCGTTCATACCGCTTGTGAACGACATTACTCTCTCCATCCGTATCACTTTTGTCGTTCATACCGCTAATGAACGACACAACTTACTCCCTCCGTATCACTTCTGTCGTTCATCTCCCACAGAGCCAACAAAAAATGGACCGATATAATAGGTCCATTTTAGATATTTGAATTCAATCCATCGCTAAACCCTTCAATAAAGCCCTGAATCATATCTGGAGTCTCAAGGATTAACAAAGACACAATGACTCCAATGCCAATTCCTCTTAATAAGGCATTATTTTTCGAACGGCCAGTGAAATACAATATTAAGCCAGTTACTAGTATTATTAATGGGATCACATACACAATTAATGTAAGCATTTTTCCTCCAAAAAAATTTATTTATAAAACATGTTTATAACCATTCTGATCCATATTGGCGGATAAATTCAAGATCCTTTTCATAATGGTCTAGATGTCCTTCATCGATCATCTTTTGAAAACCGGTGTCACCTTCACTCGCTTTTCTTTTCATGTAGGCACATAATCCCTCTAATCGCAGCAAGACCATGTCTAAATATCCTTCTTCGATAGCTTCACCGTACGATTTAAAAAATAATTTAACTCTTTGTTTGATACGATAGGCATGCTGTGACGAGTGATAATGAACTAGCTCTCCTTCTTCAGCTTGATAAACTCTACTTAATGGAACACAAGTGTAAAGTGTATATGCGATATCCCAAAGTTTTGGGCCGGGAGCCGCAACATCAAAGTCGATTATACCGACTGGTTTTTTATGATTGAACACAATGTTATATATTGCAAAATCATTATGACACATGACCTCAAATGGTTCAGGCGTGTGATCCATTGGCTGCCAGTTTTCATCAAGAGGAAAATCACGAACGGCATCATGATAAAGTCTGAGCATTCTCGCAATTTCTGATAGTACATCATCAGACCACATATATTGTTTTAAGGGGTAGTTGCCAGCTTCTCCTTCAATAAATGATAAAATCTCTCTTCCTTTTTCATCAATTCCAAAAAACTTAGGTGCATTGTGGAAACCTTTGTTTTCTAAATGCTTTAATAGCTTGTGAATTTTCGTGCTTTCTGGCTTTACCTCACGCCGAACCGTATCTCCGGAACGATATACGTTTGAGACATTTCCTCCGGTTAGCATCTTTTCGTTTTCGTATTGACTCATTAAAGTTTCCTCCAAGACTAGAGACATGCCGCTTGAGCTCAGTTTATCTAGGCTTTTATACTTTTATTATTTGAGTATCATGTGCAAACTCAACATTTATACCAGAATCTTGTAACTGTGCTTCTAATTCTTTGAAATCACTAAAACTTAATCCATTAGGCTCTTCAATATGTGTTAATAATACCTTTTTTGCATTAAGAATCTTGACTACTTCTAACGTCTCTGTAAAAGTTGCTTCTTCCTTGAAAACGGGATGATCCTTAGGCATTAGCCTTTCACCCGTTAATGGATGAAATTCAAAAATCCCCACTGGTAAAATGGCAAGATCAACATCTAATACCTCTTTTTCGGGCTTCCAATTATTTAATTCATCCATAGCAATAAGTATTTTTTTATTTTCACTTTCAAGTATAAACGCATACACATAATCCTCCGCCAAACGAAATGGAGAAATTTTTGTCCCATTTAACGAAAAACTTTCACCGTCTCTCAATTTCTTTATATCAGCAAATCCTTGATAGGCAAAGAAATTTAAATGGTCTCCACTACCAAGAAATGTTTTGAAATCCTTTTCTACCTGATCAGGAAGGTAAATGTCTATTTTTTTATGCTGAGGAGGTTCATTAATCCAATCTGCACTTAACGATTCAATAATTCTCCTGCCCATTACATGATCTGGATGCCAATGTGAATAAGTAATTCCACTAACCTCATTGATCGTAGAGCGATTTATTTGATGATAAATGTCTTCTGGTGTATCAATTAATAGATTAGGACCATGAACAAAAATACTCGGACCCATTCTACTATAAGGCACCCCTTTATCTCTAGCTTCTGAACAAACGTGACAATTGCATAATGGTCGTGGTATGGTGATTGCCCCACCAGTTCCAAGAAATTCAATTTTCATCTTTCAATCCCCCTTCATTGAACGTCAGCGACTACCTTTTCACTCTCTATTGCATTCAGAATAAACAAATCAATTAATGATCACTCAGAAATTCTATCATAGTGTGATATGCTTTTTTTGTAGATTCTAGATGATAATTCTTAGAAAACGGATCGCTAAATCCATGTAAACCATTATGCTTAAGTCCGTTTACACTTGCTTCTTCTAGTTTTGTTATCAATGAATCAACATCAAACGAAATTTCTTCTTGAGGGAAAAATAATAATGTAGGACAAGACGGTACAAGGTCTAAGTAGTCTCTAATACGCGACCCATAATATCCAACAACTCCGTTAATAGATTCATGATTACTGCACAACCATGCAATCGTTGCTCCAACGCTAAAACCGACAATGAAAATTTTTGAATAATTGTCCTTAACTTCCGAGAGTAAGGAATGAATCATTCCTGTAGCTTTAACAAAGCCAATGTTGTTTATAAAATGACGATAAGCAATATCTTCTTCCAAATATGTAAAAGGTTCCTCTTGTTCGATTAAATTAGGACAAATCACATCATACCCATGTTGAAAGAAGGATTCACACACTCCTTTTATATGGTCATTTAACCCATAAATTTCATGAATAACGATTATAACTGTTTTCGAATGTTTATTTTTTGCGATCACGATAAACCTCACAGACCTTTTATATCCATTTTACAGGATATACCAAAGAAGCACACCTCTTTTAACAAGTTGTGCTTTAAGAAATTTCTGTGTGAAAAATACTATTTCTTCAACACTTCTTGAAATGATTAGGAGATGAATATTATCTACTATTATGTAAAACATAAAAACAAGAAATGTTTTCTGGAGTGATTATATTGATTACCAACATTTTCAGAATGATCACCCCAATTGTCATGTGGGGTATTGTCTTTCTTTTTTTACCAAAACAATCTTTAAAAAGGTATCTGCCTGTTTCACTATTTTGCTCGTGCCTATTATTAATAGAAACACTCCTAAGCATGGTATATAAATGGTGGAAAGTAAAAGGAGGTACCAAAAATTTAGTTTTTGACGCCTTAACCTTTATATTTGGGCTTTTTTTTACAACTAATCTTTGGATTTTTCATTTTACATATGGAAAATTCCCTTTATATGCTATATGTAATTTATTTATAGATCTTATTTTTGCTTATCCTTTAAATACATTTTTTCAAAAAATTGGACATTATAAGCTAAAAAAGTTCAATTCAACAACTCTTTTTATGATTTCCTATGCACTAGCTCTTTTAAATTATGGTTTTCAAAAATTCATGGAAAAGCAAAACACTCAAAAGACAAATGACAATACTCCTACAAAAGACCTTTCATAGGTCTTATTTCATTTGTTGTGGCTTTTAAATCCTCAATCTCACAATGTTTTTCGAAATGAATAGCACCATTTGTCATAATCTAATTTGTTTTCATAAAAACGGTGAGCATGATTTCGTTGAATTCCAGATTCTAATGCCACATATGCTGCGCCATTCTCTTTTGCCCAATTATGTATATAACTTAGTAATTTCTCCCCGTATCCATAAGAACGGTGAGCATGATCTGTAACTAAATCGTAAACAAAAACGTGACGTTTATTATAAAAGTTAACTCTCCAACTTAAACCAGCTAGAGATACAATTTGATTATCCTTATACAAAGCAAACAGAGAGTATCCATCTTTCCTCATTTCCTCAAGTAACTCCAAGTATGTTTCTTGAGTCAAATCAGTACGCAACTGTTTCATAATCGGAAACGCTTCTACCCATTGCTCTTTATTTATTAACTCTTGTATTGTTTCCATAGGTGAATGACTCATTTAAACACTCCTAGAAAGTTGTAAAATATATATTCCATTTAAAGCTCGGTAATTCCTTCTGAAAATACGAAAATCCGTATATTTAAAGCTCTCTCCATAAACGCTCAATTGTTACTTCATTATTTTTATAGGTTAATAGAAACACATCTGGATTAGTAAGATCCTTCCAGCAATGAAAACCAAAGCTGTTATCATAGTTTTTTAGTAGTAGAGATAGTAAATTTCCGTGAGTTGCGATTAATGTGTTTTCCGTTTCACTTTTAAATAGTTCATCAACAAGCTGCCCTATTCGGTCCATAGCTTCTTTACTTGACTCTCCCCCTTCATATTTCAGGTCCAAATCTTCATATGTTTCTTTAAGTTTTTCAAGCCAGTCAGGTAAATTCCTTGTACTAAGTATGCGTTCGGATAAACGTTAATTTCCACCTTTATGTTTTTTTCTTCACTTATTGGAACTACTGATTGAATGGCACGTATATAAGGACTTGATATGATTCTATTTATTCTAGTAGTCGAGAAAAAATCAGATAAGGATTTTGATTGAATCAATCCTTTTTCAGTTAGTTTTGAATTCGAATCTTGTCCCTGTGCTTCACAATGTCTCACAACATATATTTTTTTCATATGATGTTTCCCCCAAGTTCTCTTTTACAGGTTAACTTTTTAGAGATATAATTTACCCTTCAGTTAATGACATACGAAAATTTTCTATCAGCTAGTCATTATGGCTATTTCACCTCATTTGCATATTTCTTTTGCAAGTCTACATAAGCACCAACGATACGATTAGCAATTTTTTTGTTAACTGGATATTTCTCGGTACCTGCCCATGGAACAACAACACTAAATGCAATCTCAGGTTTATTGGATGGATAGTAGCCAACAAAATTTAGATTATTCGTTTTTCGTCCCCAATAAGCTCGCTTAGGACCATAGTAAAGAGTTTGAGATGTTCCTGTTTTTCCAGCAACATCGTAATCAAACATGTTCTTAGCCGTACCTGAAGTTACGACTAGTTTAAATCCTCGTTGAACACGGTTAATGTCTTCCTCTGAGTTATTTACTTTATTTAAAATTTCCGGCTCCTTATCTATTGCCACCGGTCCTAATCCTGCTTCTTCTATAGGGCTATGAATACTTGTAACGATTCTTGGCTGTACACGGTAACCACCATTAGCGATAACCGAAACATATTGTGCCAGCTGTAGAGGTGTATATGTGTCAAATTGTCCTATTGCAATATCAAGTAATTTACCTGCATTATCTGGAGTATTTATAAGACCAGATGACTCTTGAGGAAGATCAATTTCTGTTGACACACCTAAGCCGAACTGAGCAAAGTAATTTCTTAACTTTTGAAAATCTTCATTAGAAGCATTGAATGGACCATTTTCTACATATTTTATATCCGCTATTCTCATCGCAACATAAAACATGTAGACATTTGATGAGCGTTTTAAGGCATCTAAATCATTTACATAGTTTAGCTGACTATAAGATCCTTTAGGTGGTGTTCCTTTAAAGTATAAGGTTTTATCAAAATATCCTTTTCCGTGAGACATTCCGTCTTGATATCCTGCTAAAACCGTTGCCCCTTTTACTGTTGAGCCTGCCTCATATTGTGTAGAGAATGTTCCGTATGCAAAGTCCAACATCTCTCCAGTATTTTCAGGGTCAATTTGTTTTCCAGCCATTGCTAAAACATCTCCCTGATAAGGATCCATCATAACAACAAAGGCTCTATCCATTAAGAAATTACCGGATGATCTTCTAGCAGCACGTAATTCTTCTTCTAGAATTTCATCTACCTTCTGCTGAAGTTCAATATCAAAAGATAGCTTTAAATCATAACCTCTACTTCCTTCTTGTACAACTTTTTCTGAAATAACGTTTCCATTTTTATCTGATATGTACTCAATTTTTGCTTTTTTAGAATTCAGATAATCTTCGTATTGATATTCAAGATAACTTTTTCCAACACGCTCGTTTCTAGCATAATCTCGTGCATTGTAATAATCTTCACGGGATTGTAAAATACCTTCTTCTGGTGAGGTTACTTTCCCAAAGATTGTTTTTAAAGATTCATAGGGATACGCTCTGTCCCAATCTGTAATCACATCTACCCCTGGTAATTCTTCAAGGTGCTCAGCCACTGTAGCTAATTCCTTATCTGTTAAATTCAAAGACTTAACGACCTGTGGTTCATATTGATAACCAGACGAGAAACGAGTGAATATATAGGCGAGTTCTTTTTGATCCACATTTTCTTCAATCGCCTTTATTTCCTCTTTAGGCACCCGATCAACTTGTAATTTGTAAGTTTGCGATGGTTCTAATTCTAACTCTTCTTTTTTTAGCAGTTTCTTTGCCTCTTTAGGGTGAGAAGCTAACCAGTAATCACGTATATCACGCTCTTTAAGCTCTTTCTTTAAGTAGTCAGAGTCATAATGAATATATTTTGCTAAATTAATAGCCGTTGAGAGTTTGTCAGACGTTTTTGTTGTTTTGTCCACTGTATACGTAATCGCTGGAACACTTTTATTATCCACGACAATCCGATTATATCGATCATACATTTTTCCACGAGGAGCGGGTAAATTTGCATAGTCAGATTCAGTACGTGACACCTCTTTTGAAAAGGTCTCTCCTTGGACGATTTGCACCACTCCAAGTCGAACAATTAATGCGACGAACATCATAAAAATAAGAAAGAAGAAAATGTTCGTTCTTATATATGTGGACCTTTTTACCTTTCTATTTTCTTCAGAAATTGTTTTTTCCTTTTTCAATATGAACCCAACCTTTTATTTCTAGTATTCTAGTTTCCTAAAAGAATCACCTAATTATTTACAATGTTAAATTATACCATAACTTTGACAAAAATTTATATCAATTCAATATTTGAGCAGATTTTTAACTGTTAGTAAATGCGACTTACTCCACATAACAATCCTTATCTGTTTTCAATCAAAAAGCGCCTTCTGTTAAGAATGGCGCTTCTGCATTATTAAATTTGGCTCATTTCAACATTTAATGCATTAATTGGTAAAACAATATATTCAATCGTCTAACTTAAACCATTTACTTATTACTCTTTTGCTTGCTTAAGCGCAGCTTCTACATTAATTAAACCATCACCATAAAGAACATCCTTACCAGGTTGTCCAAGGTCAGTTGTTGTATTTCTTATAATGGCCATAACTTCATCATTAGTAAGGGCAGGATTTGTGGATCGAATTAAGCCTGCTAGTGCACTTACATGGGGAGCAGCCATTGATGTTCCAGAAAGAGCGGCATATTGATGACCAATATACGTGCTAGGAATATTAACGCCAGGTGCGACGACATCAACATACGTTCCAAAGTTTGAAAACTCGGCAAAATTCCCGATGTTGTTCACTGCTGATACACTAAAAACTTCAGGGTAAGCAGCTGGAAAGGCCGTTTGATCTGTATGGTCATTTCCTGTTGCAGCTACAATCATCACATCTTTTTCGAACGCATAGGCTACTGCATCTCTCATAATATCTGAGTACTGATAATTTCCTAAGCTCATGTTTATAACATTTGCCCCATGGTCAACCGCCCAAACAATTCCTTTTGCAATATTAAAGGAACATCCATATCCCTCTGCATTCATAGCTTTAATTGGCATAATTTTATTAAACCAAGTGATTCCTGCCACACCTAATCCATTGTTTGTCTCTGATGCGATAATTCCTGCAACATGTGTTCCATGGCCGTTATCATCATTTGGAGGACTATTTTCATCCAACACGTTATAGCCATCCACTAGTCTATGTCTTAGGTCAGGATGGTTCAAATCCACGCCACTATCTATAACAGCAATTATATTTTCGTCACTTCCTGTGGAGATGTTCCAGCCTGCTTCAGTTTGAATCATCGGTAAATTATATTGATAATCTCGGTAAAGCAAATCATTTGGCTGCTGATTCTGCATGTATAAAAAATTTGGTTCAGCATAAATAACATCGTCTCTTTTAGAAAAATAAGAAACTAAATCAAACGGACTTTTAAGATCAGATTTAAAAATATAAGAGGTATGATGACTACTTTGAAGCTTTCCGTTAATATCTCGGCTAATTTTCGCCAGCTCTTGTGCAGAAAGGGAAGCTTTAAATTTAACCGTAACTTCATCATGATAAAAATGACTGCGTAACCGTGGACTGTGATTAATGGTTAAAATAGCGGGATGATTATTCAGTTCCTGTTCAAGGGTCTCATTCAATGTAATTGAATCAATTTTATTTATCTGATTCTCCGTGTTTGTATTAAGATGCTTGTAATTTGATTGTTCAATAGTAGGATTTGAGGTAAGATTATTGCTTGATTGATTGTGATCCTTTCTTGTATTACTAAGGGTGATTGTACCAATGATCAGCAATACAATAACTGCCGTTACAACTAAACCTCTTATTTTCATTTTTAGCTCTCCTTAGTAGATATTTATTTACCAAGATAGTTTCAGCCAAAAACTAATTTATATACGAATATTCATCCTGATAAGACCAAACATAAAAAAAGATCTATTAGTATGAAATAGAAAAAAGGAATCAGCTTAAAAACTAACTCCTTTCTTGTCCTTTATCATTCGATAACGCTGATCATGTTTCCATTTATGTCGGTTAAATCAAAACGCTTAGGCTCACCTGTTCTTAAGTCAGATACAACGACCTTCTTTTCAATAAGCATATTTCTAACTTCTTCCACATCTTTTACAACATAATTAAATGGGGTGTATGTCGTAATAGGTTGAAAGTCAGGAATTTGGACAAGATGAAAACCACAATTCGGCGCAATTGAAAGCCCGCACATTCTATCGTTTTTCCAACGTAAATCAAAAGAAAATATTTCTTGATACCATAATAATGATTCTTCAAGATTCCTGACAGGAAGAAATACAGCATCAATACGCTCAACAAATTTTCCAGTTACTTGTTCCGTCATTTAACAGATCTCCTCTTTCGCTAAAATTTAATATGTAAAAATGCCCAAAATTAGTAAAAATAAGGCAATTATTCGATCCTAAAAATACATTTTTAGTAGTGAATATAGTAGTACTGTCCTGATTTAGGGTCGTACTGAAATAGGGAGTAAAAATCTTCTGGCTTTACTTCTTCTTCATAATCCATATCAATTTGAACATATTCCCATTCCTCATCTGATAATTGATCTATCGTTAAGGATATATTTTTGTCTGCTAAAAGCTTTTTAATATTTAAGGAGTCTTTAAGGTTATACTTAAAGTAAGTAAATGGCCCAAATTCCTCAGTATCACCATTTTTCAAAACAAATTCAAACTTCCATTTAAAGCTGCTGCCGGATGATTTTTTAAAACCATCACTAGTTATTTTCCCTTTTAAATAGGCATGTTTTACATCAGACCATGGAATTTTTTCTTTTTTTCCTAAGGTACTGATAATGAGCTCATCTTGATTAATCGCTTTATAATCATCATTTATCATCACTGAAATGAGGATGGTAAAGATAAGATTAATAATAAACGTATATCTGAGTGAATGTTTACTGTTCTTCCAACCTAACACAAAAATGCCGGCGAATGACATAAATGTTATAAGTGAAACAAATACAATCGTATAACCTAACCATCCTTCTGAAATATTTGCAAAATAAATATTCCCTGGACCTGCTAGTCGCTCCAGTTTATTGCGACCCAATGAATCTACAAAATTAAGTAAAATCGGGGTTATGATGGTGATTAATACATATACTCGCACTCTTTGATTAACAAACAAAGAGCGTAAATTAGATACCTTAAATTTAATAGCTGATTTTCCTTTAAATAATAAAAGTGCAAGAATTAAGGGGAAGATCCCTAATATTAAATACATAATAAGTGTTATAACAACGGGTTCTCCATAACCCAATCCAATTGATACAGCGCCAAAAATGACTGAGATGATCAACAAAAGGACACCAAAAAATTTCCTTATCTTCATTATCAAAGATGATACCCCCTTCCCCTTTTATACGGATGAGTATCCATTGAGGATTCAGTAAATGAGTAAACAGTCCAAAAGTCGGAGTGTAGGTTCTGGGATTTTTATAACAGAGGTACTTTGTTTTTAGGTCTTGTTTACTTTTCGTCCATTATTATTACTTGTTTTTCCTAGAAAAACAAAGGCAACAAGCAACGTAATCATACTACTAACAAAGAAGCCCACTGCGTATGTAGAAATATTCCCTTCCGATACTCTATCATTAAAATCCTAAAAAATGGATTCCGATACCATCACCATCAATATTTGTTCCAAACGACCTTAATTCTAGTCCTTTGTTTACCAACTGAAAAGCAATGAAAATAAGAAAAATAAAAACAATCCAACGAATAATTGCATTCATTTTATAGCCCACCTTTACAAAAATAAGAAAGTTACCATTTTTGATGTAGCTTTTTCGTGACACTAAATTCGCAAGTAATCAGTATACCCGGTTTTATTAATTTGAGATAAAGGGTGATTTTTGTATGTACTCTAGACTTTTAACTTGGTTAATGATAAAAGTCGCTATATCTTGATTTGTTATTGTAGTACCCGGCATATCTAATAGATTTTCTTTTATAAATCCCTTTTCCATGCCATCAACTATAAATGGAAGCCTAATTAGTGTCCACTTAATTAACGTGTTACGGCTAAGAATTTGCCATTCCTTTTTCTTATCGGTCATCATATTAGAATAGATACATTCAAACATCTTTGCTCCCACTCTATTCATAAAGCTCTTTTTATCTCCATTAATAGTTAAAGAGCCACCTGTAACCCCAATATAACGATCAATTTGTAATTCAGCCATTACCTCAAGTATCATTTCCGTTACATTACTATAAATCGGTTTCTCTCTGATTGGCTGGCCAAAAGAATTAATAACTACTTGACAATCTATTAGTAGTTTTTGAATATCCTCCAATTTTTGCACATTTCCTTCTACTATCTCAATCCTTTCGTCTCTGAAGCTTAACTTTGCTGGATTTCTAACAAGCATACGGACTTGATAACCGTTTTCTAACGCTCTAGAAGCAAGATAACGTCCTACCTTCCCCGTCCCACCAATTATAGCTATCTTATAAGACTTATCCATAACTATCCCTCTTTTAATCAATTTAAGATCACTTATACTCTGTTTTAGCTTAAGTTAAGACTCAATATCATATAAAAACATTTAATCGTTCCTAATATGGTGTATCTTTAAGTTAAACCAAATAGATCGCCAATTCTTCTTCGCTATTCGATCTTCATAAACCTCTACACGTTCTTTTGATTCTAGAAAGAAAGGTGTTGGCTTGACTTCTAAATTTACAACATCATTAATTCCGTGTGGAGCTATTAATTTTATATGGCCTTTTTCATCTAACTTTAAGCCAAGAGATGTAGCTGTTTCTGGAAATTTTGATATCGCATCTACAGAAGATAAATATGGAGGTAAATTACTTTTTAAATGCATTCTTGCTTCGTTCTTTACCGACCAAGGTACATCTGGCATTATGGTTTTTAGTTTTTCCTCAAGCATCTTTTCCTCTACTTCATTTATATTAGTAGAATCAAAGTAGATCACATCAACATCTGGAAGTCTCGTCCTTTCATTAAAATGATGAAGCGTGTCCCATATTTTTGAGCGAATAAATCCAGCACATATCCACCAATCCGGTAAGCCTAACATTTTTACAGATCTTAAAATCTCCATCATCCATTTATCCTGTTGTACAATTGAAATAATTTCTTTCTCATTCATTCTAAAAACCCCTATAAAAAATATGTAAAATTAACTTTGATATCACCAAAAATAATCATGCTATTTGATATTTACATTCGCCATTTTACCAATTAATCCCTTTCTTTTTTAACATAAAGCTATGTTAGTAAGATATAGTAAATAAGAAATAATAATTTTGTAGAATTTTGTTGAAATATAGGATAAAAGTCTTTAAAATCCTATATATAGTTGATAAAGGCAAACTTATCGAAAGGTAAGGACGCAAAGCTACGAGTCTAAAGTCTTAAAGACTATGACAGTCGGGTTGCCAATAGTTTATAGATTAAATAATGATTGATTGGTAACCCATTTATTAATGGGGGGATTATTATGAAGGATACTGAGATACAAGCTGCAATTAAAAAATTTAATCAATTATTAATGAGGTACCCTGATTCAAAGGAATCATCATTTTATTTTACTAATTTTCTTAAACAATTTCTAAGAGTGAAGAGCACAGCATCAGAAATTTGTTTAGTCTCATTTGTGACAATCATTGAACATGAAAAGCCAGAAGTATTCTATGAAATTCGTAAACGTGGAGAATATGATAATGTAATGAACTTTATCATCCATCTTACTACTGACTACGAGAAGGCTAAAAGTGATTTGAACAAACTAGCCAATGGTTCAAGAGAAATAGTAATTGTCCAATAAGCACTGATATTTTGAAGCATATCGTTATATAAAATACTAAAGTTTTATTTGTATTTTGGCATCTATAACGATTTTTAACGATCATATATTGATAAATTTTAAGGAATGATTAGAATTGAGTAATGAATGGATTAAATTAGTTGAGCAGTTAGAAAAAGAAGGAATCACACCAAAAGACGCAAATCAAATGATCCGCGGATACCAAATGATTAAAATGGTAATGAAAACCGTAAATGACATTGGAGAAGAAGAAGAATAGGATTTTTATCATTTGACGCGATGTAACTAAAGAGTACTTTGTTTACATAAAGAAGACGATCATTTATGAAAAATGATCGTTTTTTTATTACGTATACCAAGCATTTTTAGGTCTGTTTTCAGGGAAACCCACTTTTTCTCGATATGCTTTTCTCTCTTCAGTGAAATCAAACCATTGCTTATGGCATTTCGGGTTATTAGCATAGTGAACAACACAGCGAATTTGATCTTCAACACAGCTGTCAGTCCATACAGTTAACTTTTGTTCTAGTTCATCAAAAAGAGCAGCAGGATTTTTATCTTTGATTTCTGTTAATGAAAAAATATTTAATTTATAAACCAATTTTTCAGCTAATTTGTAACCAATAGAGGGTACAGTTTGAAATTCTGCTAAACCTTTTAAAGCTTTAGCTCTTGTGTTCGATATATTCAACATTTGTGCAATTTGTTCTGTATCAAAAGTATATAACTCATTTACACGAACTTTTACTCTTCTAAGCTGGGATTTTTCCTCGTCAGATAGAAGCAATTTAATAGATACTCCCATTATTCTCCTCCTATTTTGCAGCCAGACCTTCTTAATTTTTATATAGAGAATTCTTTTTCAGGCAATCCTAATATGTCTGTATTTTCTGGAACACGACCAAGCTGACGTAACATTGCAACTATTTGTCCCTTATGATGCGATTCGTGTGTAATTGAATGGAAAAGTAATTGATGGGGAGTTTTGCTTATAGCCCCACTGCCAGCTTTCCAGGCAGGCTCTTTTTCAATAAACTCATCAAGTTTGTTTTTGAATTGTTCGAAAACTTTCTCTACATAGTCATCAGCTTGTTGAAAATAGCGTTGAATATCATCTATTTTCATTTTATAAATAGTTTCCTTTGCAAGTAAAGGAGATGATGTTTCTGAAAGGACAAAAGAGCCTAACCAAGCATGATAGCAGCCCGCCACATGAACAAGAGAATCTCTAATACTCTTAAAACCAAAATCAAACTCTTTCGTCATATCCTCTTTATTCAGTTCTCTACACTGATCTAACAAAATCTGACGTGTTTGTTTGACCCATTCATATTCTATCTTCTCCATAGATCCTCCCACCCTTTTCCACTGGAAAATTTTTCTTATTATTATACACTAATATACATGATCATTACACCTAATGAAGATGAAATCTATCCTTACACGACAATCCATAGATTCTTTTATTTTAATTAAATATACAAACTCTCATAAACCAGAGCACTCTTATCCCAACTATTCGTCTATGAACAGCGTATACTATGTATGTATAATGCCATACCTCTAATCCTAATCTAAAAGTAAGACTTCATCACCTACTTGAATTCGTCCTGTTTTTGTAACAGAAGCATAAACCCCAAAATGATTATTTCTTTCTTTTGCAACCGTTTTAAGTAATGTGGCATCCTTTTCAGCATTTTCAGGATTAACTGTAATAATCATACATCTCTCGCAATGCCTTTTTAATTTTATTTCAACTTCATTTCCAATTTTTATCTGTCTGTTAAACCATTCCTCTTCAATAAACGGAATTTTTTCATTCAAGTCTATTAGTAAATTCGGTCGGAAACGTCTGTGTTCCACATTTGTTTTTCCCCACATTTCCTTTAATCTATTTAGGGAGGCATCCGTTACCAGCTGAATATGTTCTTCTTCGATTGCTCCTAATGGTACGTGTGACGGGGTAAACGTAATCGGTGAAATTTTACACTTAGATTTTTCTTCTATTTCTTTCGTGAGTTCTTCATTTCCCCAGCTAAACACCTTGCCTTGCGGAGTAATTACTTCAACATTTGGATAATCTTCTTGCGATTCCTCTCCAACAAATCTTGCTTTATATCTAGCCATTTCAGGAAACTGCGTGATCGTTAAAAACTTCCCTTGTCTCGTTTTATCTAAAAAGGCATGACTACGGTCTCCGTATAAACCATATTCCATAACTTGTGTTTCTTGTACATTCTCTCCATAAAAGGATTTTACAGGATGGCGAATAATTTCTTTAATATAACCTATTAACATTGTAATACCTCTCATTATTTTAATTTTTGATACACTAAAAGTATAACAACATTTGGTAAAATACGCCTTTCTTTCATATAGCGTTGAACTACTTTCCCCTCAACCCTAAATCATAAAGCCTACTACTTGATATCCTTCATAATCTCTCATATTTAAATGTTCCTGACAATTAATATGAAAAAGAGTAGTATTTTCATAGATACTACTCTTTTCTGTATGTGTGGCTCATTAATCCCTGAATTCAGATTAATGCTCCCTAAACATTTATGTCATGATTAAAAACTAATCTTGGTATACTTTTTGAGCTTCATATTTAAATCCACAATACTGATAATTTTGTTTTTTGTACATTTCTCTCGGAGTGTCTTCTCCATCTGCTATTAAAATTACCGTCTTTTCGGGAAATGTTTCCATTACAAATTTTTGTAGTCTACTTGCTATTCCTTTGTTTCGGAATTCTTCTTCAACAGCTAGGTTATCTATTTCTGCCGTTTCACTTGAGATAATGATATCAACATAGCCTGCTGGATTTCCTTTATAATACGCCAAGACCTGCAGAATATAGGGTTCTTTAAATTGACGTTTTATAAGGTCTTTTTTTTGTTTTGCAAACTCACTTCCATACTCTAAATCATGCTTATACTGGAGAGCAAGATATAATTCTACGTTTTTTTCTGTCACTGCTTGAATTTGTATATCAGGATTATTCGTTAATGCTGGGAAGTCTTTTGGTAGAATAGCAAATAATTCTATAAACCCAATCTCATAGCCTTCATCCGTCAGGTAAGCATTAAGTTCTGTTGTTGGTTTTTGATTAGCAGGAAAATAAAACTTAACATGCTTTTGACCGTTTTTCTGATGATATTCCCTTAAGTACTTTTCAACTGGTTTAAATTCAGGTAATGTTGGTAATTTCTTAAACTCTATAAAATTACTATCATATCTAACTAACATCTCAGGATAATGAAAGTGTCTATATAAATCATTTTCAGCCACTATTTTTCCAAGCGTATAAATATCTTCAAATGATACTTTTTCCATTGATTATTCTCCTAATTTTCAAAGTCTTCCCTCAATTTTATCATTAAACAATTAGGCTCGTAATGTTTCTTTTCACATTAACTCTAGCTACTTATAATTATGCTTTTACGACGATATACGCTTAATACGATTCCTATTAAAACAGCATTAAACAGAGTTGGCATGAATCCGTAGCTAATAAACGGCAGGGACATTGAAGTCATAGGGAATATCCCAAATACCATTCCGATATTACTAAACAACTGGACTGCATAAAGTGTTACCGCCCCTACAAGAAGAAGTTTGCCATATGAATCATTTATTTGATGAAAAACAACGACAATTCTTGCTACGAATAGTGAGAGAATAATGACAAGGATCATGGCAAACATCCAGCCGTAATAATAAGTAAAGGTAACAAAAACAAAATCTGTATGGGCCTGAGGAATAAACTCACTTCCTGTTGAGTTTCCAAACCAGCCTGCATTATAAATGAACTCTTTTGCATATAAATAAGGATAACCAGCACCTGTTGCATATTTTTCAGGGGTTAAAAATCCCAGTATCCGATCTTTTAGATATAAAGGCATATATCTCCAGGATAATCCTGCTATTATAAATAAAAAACTAATCATACCTCCCCAAATAATGTAGATTGTTTTTCGATTAAATTTACTCCATCCTAGCATAGAGATGACCATGACAATGTATATGAAGGTTGTAGCTATACTATTTGCAATAAGAAACAAATAGGTAGAAACAAAAAATAATAAGGAAAAATGCCACACCTTTAACTTTCTATTATGAAAAAATGAAGCCCATGCAAAGAAAAAAAATTGTACTGCCATCAAGCTTTCTAGTGTAATAGGTCCAATTCTTAAAACAGGAAGCCCACCAATAGTGGTGTTTGTGAAGGTCAACATTGAGAAAAGCATCAAAATACCTAGTGTATAGAAGAACCATCCTAGCTTGATTAACTTTTTATAATCAAATAGCATTAGACCTATAGCTATTAAACTTCCAAGAAAAGTAAAGACGATCTTATATGTAATAAAATGTCCTTCGTCCATATAACCTAGTGGAAATAATGGTAAAAAACCTAAACATAAAGTTGTTACTAACAAAATAATACTCAACCAATCTACTCTCGGTCGATGAATTTTATTAAATTGTCTACCAAGTTCAATCGGACTTCCCATCTGTTCAATGGCCATTTCTTCAGCTTCTGATTCATCTATTCCCTTTTCCATCCATCCTTTCTTCCCTTGTGTTAAATGAAAATCTAGCTCTTTGGTAACATATTCTCTTGCTTCCTTTGATTTAATATGAGTGGTGACTTCACTTAAGAAGATATGTTTTTTATTTTTCATATTCCCTCACCCCTCTAATAATTCTCTTAACACAACAATTTTTTTTACGCTGTTTTTTTCAGCCTTTTGTAACAGTTTTTTACCCTTATTATTCAGTTGATAATGTTTTCCTTCTGAGTCATCCCATCTAGTTATTAAACAATTATTATGTTCTAAACGATGCAGCAGAGTATAAATAAATCCTTCATTGTCCTCAAATTTAAGGATACCTCGTCCTCGTATGTGCTTTAATAGATCATATCCCGTTTTTTCATGAACAAGAAGCTGCATAACAGCTAAGAACACTTCATCATCACTACTATTTAGTTTCTTCATTTTATTTCGAACATTATGTTGATGTTTTTCTGTAAATTCCAACTGTTTAAACGCCGTTTTCTCCATTGACTTTCGAAGCCCTTTTAAACGATCTTCCATTTTTTATTCCTCCAAACTGTCTTTTAATAGTTCCTTGGCTCTTTTGAGACGTGTTTTTACAGTGCTTTCCTTTATTTCTATTAATAAGGCAATTTCTTTAATCAATAACTCTTCGTAATAATAGAGATAAATCACTTCTCGATATTTAATTGGCAGGTTCATCACTGCAGATACGAGTCTATGATCTTCGTCTTTTTGTATCAGTGTTTGCTCAATTGTTTCTCTATTGCTCGACGTTTCTATTGATTTCTCTTCTGCAACAATTACGTTTTTGTTGTACCAACTTTTCAGGTAATCTTTACAATGATTAATGGCAATTCTCCATATCCAAGTTCTTAACTTTGATTTTTTATTAAATGTTGGATAAGCCTTATAACATTTAATAAAGATCTCCTGTGTTAGGTCCTCAGCTACTGCTTTATTATTTACATAGGAATAGACGAGTTGTAATATTTCCTGGCCGTACCTTTTCATCATCTCATCAATCACTTCGTCTACATTCTCATTTTGAGTACTTTCTACTGTTATTTCCTGCACATCTGTCCCCCCTACTTACATCTTAGACGAAGACCACCTTAAAAAAGTTTGTGTTTTTGAGAATTTTATCTAAAACATTCTCCATTGCCTATTTATAATAATAGAATCTCACTTGATAATCTAAAAACATTCTTTATGCTACATCATTCAGAACTTGTGTTTTTTAACAATTTCTATCCAAAAATTTCTAAAACTCCCCAAAAACCTTACCATGTTATCGTATTATTTAATAAGTATTTTTTACTATTTCCTTCAGACATAAAGAAAGTGAGGGTAACACTAGTGAATGATGAGCAGATCATAACTATGTTAGAAACACTCAGAAAATATAAAGAATGTGAAATTACACATCGAATTCAAAATCACCTCATTAAATTTAATGAAAAATCGAACCGTTTTGAAATAACTAATTTGGAAACCGATTGTACAAAAAGTTATGAAGAAATTAGCGAGATTTCTAATGTAATCAATAGAATGATACAAAATATCTGATGACTAAAACTGATGTGATAAAAGAAATCATTCCTTCCTACGAAGGAATGAACCTACACCCTGTTCTTTTGACACAATTGTTAATTCTTAAGAGCTTTTTGTTTTAGAGTTGTCGTTTGCATCTTCGTATGTA
This sequence comes from Metabacillus litoralis, assembly GCF_003667825.1. Taxonomy (NCBI): domain Bacteria; kingdom Bacillati; phylum Bacillota; class Bacilli; order Caryophanales; family Bacillaceae; genus Metabacillus; species Metabacillus litoralis. The sequence continues at coordinate 1,623,200 of NZ_CP033043.1, forward strand.
ATTTTGTATATCTTTATAAAAATCAGGTAAAAATAAGGATATGAACTCAAATCAAAAATTCTATTATAAAGCAGATACACACGGAATAATAAAATTTATGTTATGGATCTACATTCTTACCTTTTCAGTAGGAATACTTACCTTTTATTTAAGAGATGAGTTAACACAAGGAAATTTTTATTTCTTCACGAAAACAAGTTTCATCTATCTTATTTTTTGTTTTCTTTTATATTGGGCAATTAAAAGTCAAAAGTTAATACTAGTAGAAGATCATTTAATTCTTACCATTTTTGGATGGAATCGATATAAAATATCCATTCATGATATCGAAAAGTGCGAATATGGAAAAATAAATGGTGAAAAAGTAATTCAAATCACTCTAAACAAAAAGCTAAAATGTGCTTTCCCCTATTATCCATTTCAAAAAGCTTGGGAAGAAATAAGTGTGACGATTAAAGAAAAAAACAAAAGCATTCAGTTATATTTATAAATTTGTTCTTACATGCCCCTGCCTCTAAGTTAAATTCATCTATTTCTACATCTTAAACGGAAAGAAGCACCAATCCCACCTTCTGGGATTGGTGCTTTTATCTGATAAAAAACTAAATCTTATTTGATAATGGTACTTGAAAGATAAAGGTTTTCCCCTAATTTTGAATACTTTCAACTAACATTGATCCGTTGTGATTGTTTTCAATAATATTTTTATTTTTAGTCATCATCAATCTAGCCAGTTCCACTCATTAAAATATCTTCTTTAGTATTCATACTCTTATCCTTTTTTATTTTTAGTCCTATTTAGATTAACGCTAATTTGTCTAAAATTAAACCTATAATTAAGTATTGCCTATTTAAATAATGGAATCTACCATCGAAAGTTCACTTCGGTTTATACACTTTTTTGCTGTATTAGACCAAAACCCAGTCCAACAGGGTCTATCAAGTAGGCTAGATAAAAGTGATCAAATTCCATTTTATCCCTTACAATGACAGCGCCATTGTTTTTAGCTTTCATTATTGCATCGTCTATTGAATCTACTTCAATTTGTATTCGAGTTCCATGAGGAAAATCATTGGGTCCCCTCGCTATTCCGCCATTAATTCCAGGTACATCATTATTTCCTGTTGTCATACTCCAATAATCCCATTGAGGGTCTGCAACTTCCCAGCCAAAAACGTTAGAATAAAAGTCAGCTGCTTTTTCAGGTTCTTGACTATTTAATTCAAATCCAATTACTCTAGGCATTACAATTCCTTCTTTCTCTAAAAATATTTTAATTAATATAAATTAATTTCCATATTTTAAAGGAGATACCTCTTTTTTTGTTACTCGTTATTGAAGGAAAAATATCATATTCATTCATTCTTATGAAATAATAAATATTCCTGTAACTAAGGAATTTTCAGAATAGATTTTCTTTTTAAAATAACTTATAATAAAAAAGGTTTGTGTATAAAAACACTTGTGATCACACCCTAAAAGGAGGTAGATAAAATGACAATACAACAGGAAATTACAGTAGAAACAAACGTTCAAGCGCCCGTTGAAAAGGTGTGGACGTTTTGGACAGATCCAATACATATTACAAAATGGAACTTTGCTTCAGATGAATGGCACTCTCCTTTTGCTGAGAACGATTTAAGAGAAGGTGGAAAATTCACTTCAAGAATGGAAGCAAAAGATGGTAGCTTTGGCTTTGATTTTGGTGGAGTTTATGATGAAATAAAATTACATGAGGTAATCGCTTATACAATGGAGGATGGCAGAAAAGTAAGAATCTCTTTTAAGGACAGAGCAGGT